>JADWMI010000259.1 GCA_015767395.1 Bacteroidota bacterium
CTTATCCACTTCGATTTTTATAGGAAAACAAACTTACATCTCTTAATAAAAAAAAGAATTAGACTCTAATGTTATGAAAACCAAATTATTATGTAGTTGCAGTCACTCTCATAGTGTCATACTTTTATAAAAAATAATTGCTTTAGAATTTAACAGAAAAAGCTCCCTTCAATTATTTTACAAACTATTTATTAATTAAAAATTATTTATTATGAAAAAAATTAAATTTTTGGCATTGGCCTTCGTAATTGCAACATCAAGTTTATTTGCAAAAGAAATGATTCCTGACATACCGATTGTAAAAGTTCAATTAAAACTTATGGAGTTATTGGAAACACCTGATTTTCATTTAGAGCAAGATATTAGCACTAATTTTTATATTTCATTTATTAAGGAAGGGAGAATAAAAGTATTAAAAATAGATTCTCATAACAAAGATGTACAAGCGTATATACACAAATCTTTGGACAATGAAATATTAAAAATAGCGGGCGTATCAGGAATTGTTTATAAGGTTCCTTTAAAATTAAAGAAATCGGATTTATATCCAGGTTCATATTGAGATGAAACAAGTGAGTGGTCCTGAAATAAGTTGACGATTATTAAAAATAAATAATCAAAACCTGTGAAGTTCCTTTACAGGTTTTTTTAAAACTACATGAATATGTGGTTTTATTAATGGTTTTTTTCAAATACATTTAAAAAAATGAAAATTCTAATATTGGTTCTAAAAAAGTTTGATCATTAATAATTGAAAAATTGCTCTTTAATTGCATTTCTAAATTATTTATTTAAGAGAACAAATTCTTTAAAATTTAGCTTAATTAGGATTTTTTTTTGATTTTATTAAAACTAACCAACACTTATTAAAATGAAAAAAATCTTACTATTGGCTGTAATGCTAATTGCAGTAGTTACGTATTCACAAAAGAAAAAAAACGGTACAATTTATTCAGAACATCCAAGCATTGAGACTGTAGAATCTATGCTCAAATCCTTTGTCGCAGGTGATGAAACCAAAGTTGCAAGTTATCTGGCTGAGGATTTCAAATCCTATTACGGATCAGATACAGATAAAGATGCTAAAGGCGGAACCAAAGAAGGGTTTTTAAAACAAGTTAAATTTTGGAAAGACAATGTGAGTTATTTAAGCATTGAACGCTCTAACGGTGCATACCCTGATGCTCTTGAGTATAAAGATGGTGATAATGATGATGTTGTTTGGGTTCAGACCTGGGAACACGTAAAAGGAGTACATAATAAAACAGGTGTAAAAATAGATATGCCTTTTCATAGACTGTTTATTGTAAATAAAGACAATAAAATAAAAACAATGATCAATTATATGGATGAATCCATATATAAAGAGATAGGGAAAAGCTTTAATGAAAGAGAAAATGGGACCATTTACAACCACCATGAATACATAAATAAAGTTAGAAGAATGATTCATGCTTATGAGCATAGTGATTTAGAAACAGCCTATAGTTTTTATGACGAAAAAGTTCGATTTAGTAATATAAATATGCCTATCGGTGAAACCTATAATTTAGAAGAATCAAAAGAAGGTGACAAAAAATTTATGGAAAAATTTGAAATCACCAGTATTGATGTAAGGGGTTATCCCGATTATTTGAATTATGGTTTAGGAAACGCTAAAGTTGTTCAGTCTTGGTGGAATATTAGAATGATTCGTAAATCGGATAAAAAAGAAATAGTTGTACCAATTATGTTTCTTCATGATTTTAATGATGACGGAATGATCACTTCTGAAAGCGCCTATTTTAGCGAAAAATTATTAGAGGAATAATATTTATTTAAAAGTAAGAGAGCAATCTGTTCTCTTACTTTATTTTTATACAATAAAACATGTGTTATGAAAAAGGCATTCTTCCTATTACCAGTATTTTTATTATTATTTAATTGGCATAGTTACTCAATTGAAAAAAAAGAGTCTCTCAATTTTGTTCTCAACTATGAACAAGTTGCTAATTTGAGCAATTTTCACTTATTGCAAATTTCTTATCAGATTAAAAAAACTAAATTAATTGAGGCTTCTTCTCTTTATGAGAATTCGATAAGGGTTCTTATCATATTTGGGTTGTCCGTTATTGTATTGTTTATTATTTCAATCCCCTTAATACTGTTGTATTTTTGGCTAGAAAACTTTTTAGCGTATCAAAAAACGTTTAAAAATAAAGTTCGAACACATTTTTGGTTGAATGAATCTGAAAAGTCAAATTTTAAAACATTAAAAAGCAATATTAAAAATGCCAATAAAATAATAAAGAAGGCTAAAAGGATTGACAAATTAGAAAAGTCTAATAAAAATGAGGCCTATAAGATTATTCAAGAGAGTAAAAATACGATCTATGAAAGTAATTCAAAATTAGTAAGATTACAGGAATTACCAGAGTCAATTTGGTTGCAATATTGTAAAACGTTCACTAACATAATAGCGTATGGGTTTGGTTTTATAACGTGGGTTGTTTCATCTTATTTTTATATTCAAATAAATTTTGACAACGTTGAAACGGGTCTAAAGGAATATCTCAGATTTCCATTTAAGTTATATGATAGCCTGTCTACAAGTGGTGATTCATTAAAAAACGATCTTCCAATGGACATATGGTTAAACATGATATTTATTGTTGGAGTGGCAATTGTGGCTTATTTTATTGGGAAATTTTTTGGATGGGTGATTGTTACTTTTGAAAATGAAAAACCACCAAAAATAAATTTAGAAAACGTAGATATTTATTAATAATGAAGAAGTTTGTTTAAGTCTTACAAAAAAGCTATTTCTTATAAGGAACTTTTATTAAAACACAATTTTTAGTTTTCCCTAAAATAGTTAAAACATACAAGTTAGCATTGTTTTTATCATCAATGTCTGAATATTTTAAATCCCCTAAAATATCGTTTACAAATTGAGGAGTGGTATTACTATGTCCTACAACCAATACTGTTTTTCCATTGGTTTTTAATTTGAAATCTTCATCATTCAAATGGCTAGGACTATAATATTGAATTTCTAGATTTTGTTTTGTAGCTGTTGGTTCTGCAGTTTGAATGGTTCTATTGTATTTTGTTGAATAAATTAAATCGAAATCAACGTTTTCAAATACAATGCTCCAGTTTTTAGCTCTATTATTCCCTTTTTCGGTTAACTCAGGATTTTTATTGGTTTTGTCTGATCTGTCTTTTTCCGCATGACGAATAAAATAGTAAGTGGAAGGACTCGATTCTTGCGCATAAAAATTAAGCGTTATACAAGAAATAATAAAGGCCAGTATATATTTTTTCATTACACTATATTTGAAGTTATCACGAAAATACATAAAATGAAGCAAATGATAAGTTAAAATTATTTCTTAATGGTATCTTCTAATGGTTCAATATAATAATCTATCGAATTTAAGGAGTGACCGAGTTCTATGACGTCAAGAATTGAATTTAATCCTTTCCCAAATTTTGATAGCGTATTCATTTCAATATTTTTTCCAAGTACACTTGAAATGGTTTCATCTCTATTCCCAAATTTATAACCACCTTTTAAAATCATAATTTCATTTAATAAATGTTGCATTAAAACATTACCCAATTGATCCAATGCAATCGCAATTTTAAGAGAGAAATCACCAATTCCTTTTATTGATTTTGTAAATAATTTATATATAAACCCATAAATTAAACCAATAGGAATGGTTAATGACAATAAAATAATTGAAATAAATAACAACAACATTCCAATTAGTGGATTTGCCTTTTTAGGAGTGTCCTCAACATTTATTTTAGCCATAAGAAAATATTTAAGTAAACATGATTAGTTACTATAAATATAGTTCTTATTCTTAAATTTATAAATAATAAAGCGTATTGAAACTAAACACCCAACAAAACATTAAACGATTGAGTTGGGTGTATTTGTATGAAAAATTAATTTCTAAAAACTATTTTATCATCAAAAGCATCTAATAAAATATGACTTGTAGCAGTAATTTTACCCGC
>JADWMI010000067.1:0-1799 GCA_015767395.1 Bacteroidota bacterium
GGAATATCATTATTTTCATTTTGAAATCCCAATTGAAAGTTTGAAAAAACAATGTCTTGTCGCATCCAGATAGAATTTGCCATGATTCCCACGGGGTAAGGAATATCAAAACCTTTTTCATAAACTTTCTGGCCTAAAATTGGAAAAACATAGTGATAATCAACTTTTTTTAAACTATCAGTATATTGTTCATGCTTCGTTTTTACTTTTGTCGATGCATATTGGGCAAAACTTTTTTCAACAAGTAAGGCCGTAAATATTGTAAAAACCAATACAATCTTGTAACTTTTTTTCATAAAATAAAATTTTTCATAATTTGATTAAGAAACAAATATACTTTTTTTATTTGTATAAATATTTTTACGAAAATTCCTTTAATTTCAATATAAATTCATATTTGTGTAGTATATTGGCATTTAGAATTAATTAATAATTGCTTAAAATCTTCCTTATGAAAAATATAATAATATTGCCAATCCTACTTTTAATAGTTAGTAGTTCATATTCACAAAATTTATCAACGCTTTATAAAAAAGTAAACTCGTCAATTGTCGTTATTAAATCTCAAGAACTTGTATTTGATGGTACCAGTGAGGATAATAAAATAAAAACATCTGGAAGTCAAGGTTCTGGTGTATTAATTTCTAAAGATGGATTGATATGGACTGCTTCACATGTGGTACATTCAGCAGAAAAAATTGCTGTTAAATTTACGGATGGAGATATTTACGAAGCCACTGTATTAAGCACAAACCCAACCGCTGATGTTGCGCTTATTAAGATTGAATCAGGGTTTGAGTTAAAAAACAAACACGTTGCTAGTATTGGCGATTCTGACAAAGTACAAATTGGTGACGATATTTTTGTTATAGGAGCACCTTTGGGGATTGAGCAAACGTTATCTAAAGGAATTGTGAGTGGAAGAATGTCTCCTGAGAACTTCAGTAATGACTTTTTCCCTATTGAATTTATACAAACTGATGCTGCCATTAACCCTGGAAATTCTGGAGGGCCTATGTTTAATATGAACGGAGAAGTTATTGGAATTGCTAGTTTTATTCTTTCTGAAACAGGTGGATTTAATGGTATAGGTTTTGGTGCTAGTTCTAATGTAGCTAATAAAGTATTACTAGAGCAAGGGAATTTATGGACAGGTATGGAATCTATAATGCTAACAGATGTACTAGCTGATGCTTTTAATTTACCACAAGATGCTGGTCTACTGGTGCTCTCTGTTTCTTCAAAAGGTCTTGGAAATAAAATGGATTTAAAAGGTGGTTTTATAAAGGCTACAATTGCAGGAAAAGAGTTACTGATTGGAGGAGATGTTATTTTAGCTATTGCTGGTATAACAACAGATACAACTGAAAATATGATTCAAATACGACAAAAATTAATTACACTTGAAAAAGGGGAATCGTATATTGTTAAATATTTACGTGCGGGGCAAATTTTAATTAAAGCGGTTATAAAGGAGTAAACTTTTATTTGCTCCAAGCACTTCCGAAAACAATACTAAAACCAAAGTCCCCGTTATTACTCCATGCAAAATCCATCCCTGCATCTATGCCAAATAACCTTGATATGGTATACCTAAACCCTAATCCGTAACTATATACCCATGTTGCAGCTCCAAAGCTGTCAAAAGACTCAAAAGCCTTTCCAGATCCAACAAATGTATCTATAGACCAACGTTTATAAACTTTAAATTTCCATTCGGTCTCAACTAAGATAGTATTATCACTTTGATATTTCATTGCTGGAACCCCTCGCATATTGATATATGGCTTTGCATAAAA
>JADWMI010000067.1:1899-10377 GCA_015767395.1 Bacteroidota bacterium
GTGTTTTTAAAAAATTTCATAGCAATAAAATTTTGAGGTGTTAGTTAGCTTGATTTTAGAAAAATTTAAGCTATAAATTTTCAATTTCGTTTTTCTTCTTGAACATTGCTTTCGCTTCTTCTTCAGAACCCAAAAATATTGCAATCCATTTTGTTTTAGGACTTTGTTCTAACATTATTTTTAGAGCCATTGTTAATGGAACTGATAAAAACATGCCCACCGTACCTAAAATAAAACCCCAAAATAGCAGCGAAACAAAAACAACATAGGTTGAAAGTCCCAATCCTTTTCCCATTATTTTTGGCTCAACCACATTTCCAATTATCATGTTTACAGAAACAAACACAATAGTTGTCCATAAAGCACCACCAAACCCTAATTGAATTGCTGAAAAAAGAACAGCAGGGATTGCGGCAATTATAGAACCAAAATTCGGAATATAATTCAATAAAAAGGCAACTAAAGCCCATATAATAGCATAATCAACCCCAATTATCATTAAACAAATCCATACGAGTGCACCCGTTAAAAGACTTGTTACTGTTTTAATGGTTAAATAATGACGAATATTTTTAACTATTGTATTTATATACGAACCTGATTTTTTTGAATTATTAAATGCAACTTTGGTTTTTACTGCTATACTATCGACTTCTAATAATAGAAAAACCGTTAAAAAGAAAATAGTTAAGGCATTTCCCATCAAATTTCCCAGTCCGGCCAACAAATTAGCCGTTATATTCATTGCCTTGGAAACATCAATTAAGTTTGAAATTTTTGAAAATGAAATATGAAAGCCATGACTATTTAGAGAATTTAGCATAACACTCCCCATTTCCTTTAAATTACTTTCGTATTCATCAACATTTTCAGAAAATGAAGATAACGAAGAACCAATAACTTCAATAAAAAAGAAAAAAACTGCAGTTATTCCAACTAAAACGATGACCAATGCAACCGTATTTGGGACTTTCTTGGTTTGTAACCATGCAATGGGTTGTGCGCAAATAATACTTAAAAAAAGTCCCATTAAAATAGCATTCACCATTGAAACTGCATTCATTAAACCTGCAATTATAATTATTAAAGAAGCAAAAATTAATGCTGGATGTGTTTGAATTGCGTTTGATTTATTATTTTCCATTCACAGTTGTTAACAAAATGTAAGTATATATTCGTTATTATTATTGTCTATAATTTCCATAGAAGTAATATCACCCCTATCATTTTGTGTTTCCCATAATTCTAATGGAGCATTGATAATATGATTTAGTTCCATACTATGAACCCCCACCGAGATCACCATATCGTAACCCTTCACTTGTGAACCATAATTTACACTCATTAAAGGTATTTCGTCAATTAACGTTTCTATATTACAAAGCGTAATCGAAACAAGTCTACCACGGTTGTCATCCGTAAATAAACTTACCCTCTCAATCCAATTTTCTGGTCGAATTTGTTTCGTAATTGACATTTTTTTGTTTTAAATTTTCAATAAAAGAAGCCTAAACTCCAAAAAATTCTTTGATGCCGTCAAGCATGAATTGTAATCCCATTGCCACTATGATAAGCCCCATAAATTTTGTAATAAAACCTTGACTACTCACCTTCTTTTTAGCCGCCATAAATAGCATAAATAATATAATACCTATAGATACTATTACTGCAACTATTACGCCTACAATTGCAGATATGGGTATTCCTTCATAATTATGAATTGCGGCTAAAGTTATTGCCATTGCTATTGTGCCGGGACTTGCCGCAAACATTATAAGTCTGCTTAAATCTTCTTCTTCGTTATTATTAGCATTTATATTTAAGCCAAATAACATTTGAATTCCAATGAATCCAACAATAACACCTCCAACAATTTTAAATGCTTCCATTGAAATTCCAAAGGCACTTAAAATATACTTGCCACCCAATACCGAAATCAGCAAAATCAGCAATACAATTAGCATTGCCTTGACGGCTGCTCTAATATTCGTTTTTAAATCTTTCCCTTTTTGAATATCAAGTAACATCTTACCGCAAACAACCGGATTAATAACGGCTAACATTGCAATAATTGACTGTGAATAGTGCTCCATTTAAATATTTAAAAAATAAAAAATTCATTAAAAACTGATAATTATCAATTTCTAATGAATTAAATATACTAAGTTTATTTGTTTCTTGTTAATTTTTTTTCATTATTTCTAAGATTTAACATTTTTCAATAGATCTTTTTCCACTTTTTTCTTAGCCCTTGCTTCAGAAGCGGCTTTTTTCTTAGCCTGCGCTTTTTCTCCAGCTCCAATAGGCAATCCTACATAAATATAATAAGAGGTGTTTTTTTGATTTGCATCTTGTATTATTGATGAATTTAACAAACCTTGATAGTATCTGGCTCCAAAGTTCATTCCATTCATAATCTTTTTCTTAAACTGATAGCCAATTCCTGCTTCAAGTCCTATATCAAAACGAGTATGTTCTTTACGAATGTTATTTTTATACTCGAGATCATCTCCATCAACTTCATTGGTGAACACATCACTTCCCTTGTACAATATTCCAAACATAGGTCCTGCTTCAATAAAAATATGGTTATCAAATTTGTATCTGGGTAAAAATGGTACGTTCCAATAATTTAATTTTCTAATGACTTCACCATCAACAAAAAGCGCATCCAAATTTTCATCATTTAATGAATAAGGTTCTAATTTAGCCCCCATTGTAGACTTAACAATAACCCCTGTATGTAGAAACCAATTTGGGCTTTCTTTCCATTTAAAATCAAAATAAAAACCAATATTAAAATTAGTGGATGTAGATGCGGTTGGAAGATTTGTGACATTTGCAAAATTCACACCACCTTCTAACCCAAACTTAATTTTATCTGAATTTAATTTATCACCGAATAAAAGAGAAATTAACACCTGACTTTGTGTCATTTGAACACAGCATAACAATACAAATATTGTTGTAATATATTTTTTTACCATTTTACTATTACTTGTTTTTTGAACGGGTTAATCTAATATAAAACTTATCTATATAATCTATAACAAATGTAGCCTAATAATTTAGTATACTTAATCCAAATTTCAATCTTTTGTATAAATGAAAAAACAAACCTTTAAATCATATTTAAAGGTTTGTTTTTCAATTATTTTATAAGTATAAGTGCATCACTCTGCTAATTTCATGCCCGGAGCAAATGAGTATTGAGGTAAAAACCAACCTTCTACAGTCTTGGTTTCTTGTACATACCCCATTAATAGTTGCCATAAGTCCGCTCCATCTTCACCCAGTAAACCTGATGTTTTTTCGAGATCGGTTTGAAAATCTAAGGGATTCTCAGCCCATGTCGTTAAAATATATAACGGTTGTTCAACACCTAAAAATCCTGCAAACACCCTAAAGCCCATTTCAATTTCTTTATCCGTATACAATTGCTTGTACGCCGCTAATACTTCTTCAACAGATTTTTTTGTTCCTGGATAAAAATAATAGTAATGCCATTTCCTATATTGGTTTTCAGCCATCCAATTTGCTTCTTTTGGAATATAAGAAAGTTCAGGCTTAAACTGAACTACATAATAATTATATGATGAAATTGTATTAGAGAGATCATTTAGAATAATATCTAAATCGGGATTGTTAATTTTTTTCGCAAAAAACTCACTAATTCCATTATTTAAATCTTTTAACTCTTTAATTGGCGTTACATGAGAATAGGTGAAATTATTTTGTAAATGTGTAAAATAATTAAAACCTTCAACTTTATTTTTATCTAAAAACGATTTTAAATCTGCTAGAGAAATTTCATAATCATTGGTCATAGACGGATAAACTTTATCTTCTCTAACCAACATTAAATCCCAATTATCACTAGAAATCTGCGCAAATATTGAAACGTTATTTAACAATACAAAAAGTACTGTAACTTTTAAAATATTTAAACACTTCATAAGATCTACTTTTAAATTATTATGTCATATAAATACTATTGAACAGTATAACCCTTTCCTTGTAAACAAGCTGAAAAAGCCTTTTTAAAATTATTCATCATATTGGCTTCCGTTTGATCTGCTGCCTGATTGTTAGCGTTTTGCTGACTTGCCTGATTCTGTTTTCCTGCTCTTCTACCTCTAAGTCCACCTGCAACGGCTCCAATTGCGGCACCTTCACCAGCATCACCAGCAATAGCACCTATAGCAGCACCTGCAGCAGCACCTCTAGCAGCACCTCTTATAGCGCTCCCATCAGGGCCTGTTTCAACTTGCGCAGCTTCAACTTTTGGAGGGTTTAAAGGATCTACTCCACTCTCTTTCACTGCCCATTGATAGCACTCCGTTTCATCGTTGTTCAATTGTTCTGTACTTTGCCCATTTGCAGGAAAAACATACAAACCAACTTTTTTAGCAGCCATTGATCCAATAGATGTCTCTTGTCCGTAAACACCTGTAATTGCTCCAATAAATAAAAGAGCAACTACAAGTGTGTTTTTTATATGAATATATTTCATTTTATATTTTTGAAAGAACTTTAATTATTTTTTTGAAGCTTTAATAGGGTAGTTTTTCATTATTTTTTTTGCACCTTTTGGAATGGTTCTACCTCTTTTACTAGCATTCTCGTTAATTGTCTTTTGAGAAACCCCTTGCCAAACTAATTTTTTAGTTTTCGCATCGTAAATATCCATCACAAAAGTACCTACTTTATAATCATCCTCGCTGTAAGTAGTGGTTGAATATCCACCACCCCAGCCCCAGCCAGCTCTGTTATATCCACCATAATAACCACCACGATAACCTGTTCCATAACCCATACCATTACCCATATAATTGGTATAAGCGGTAGTACTTGTTTTTTCGTCAATTACCATGAAAAATGTTATTACAACATCGGCATCCCCCAATACATAATCCATATTGCGTTGTGTAAATTCAGATTTAAAAGAATCATAAACTCTTTTTTTATCTAGGTCATTAATTAACTTATCGCTATCTGCTTGCCATCCACCAAAACTATACGTTTTATATTGGGTGAAATCAGCTTCTTTATCATAATCGTATGTCACCTGTGCTGAGGCTGTATCGTAAAAAAAGATGCACATTGCCAATACTGTTAATGATTTAAGTAGTTTTTTCATAATATCTATTATTTTTTAAATTATATAACAAATATAGTTTATCAAACTGTAATAACAAACCCCAAAATTAGAAGAAATCTAATATTATTGAGAAATTGATGTTAAATAACATTAAAAAGGATTTGTGAATTTAAGAATAAACATAAAAAAGCCCAATTTAAAAATAAATTGGGCTAAAGAAACATTAATTCAAATGTAATTCAATATACTGGTTTTCGTTGGTTTTAACTATTCTCAATTCTTTCGAATAGTTGATTAAATATTGAATTATTTCTTGTTTAGGTTGCTCATTATTTAGAGACTTTTTAGTGTAAAGTTTCATCATATATTAGTCATTTATAACCTATTAACGATGAATTTTAATATTTATTATCAATTCACTAAAATAATTTCATGTTTTTCAATTAATTTTCTCAAATTAATCAGTGCATACCGCATTCTGCCTAAGGCTGTATTGATACTAACACCTGTATTTTCAGCTATTTCTTTAAAGCTCATGTCTTTATACATTCTCATGACCAATACTTCTTTCTGATCCTCAGGCAATTCAGAAATCAACCCTTTTACATCTTCTAATACTTGATTTTTTATCAATTGCTTTTCAATATTCAGAACATCATCACTGATAACAGAAAAAATATCAAATTCATCTGTATTGTTAAACCTAGGCATTCTCTTATTTCTTCTGAAATGATCAATAATTAGGTTGTGAGAAATACGCATTACCCAAGGCAAAAACTTCCCTTCTTCATTGTAAGCGCCTCTTTTCAATGTATTTATAACTTTTATAAAAGCATCTTGAAAAATATCTTCGGCAATTTCTTTGTCCAAGACTTTAGATCTAATAAAACTAAAAATTCGTTGCTTGTGTCGTAAAATAAGAATCTCTAAAGATTTTTCACAACCATCAATATAATCTTTAACTAACGTACTGTCAGATATAACTTTACTTTCCATAGGTTAAATACTTAACGGGGTTAAAATGTATTTATAAAAAGTAATTTTGCGCTATAGATTATGTTTTAAGAATGATTAAACAAATATTCAACTTATTTTTTAAAAACACAAGTTTTATGAGGTTAATTATTAATTCAATCATATTTTTATATTTTTATTGAACTAAATATATTCACTTTTTTAAAATAAAACATCGAATTCCATTAGCTCCTTTTTTAAATTTTGTAGTTATCTTTGCGTTCATTCACTTTTTAATGTAAAATGACAAAAAACATAGCATCATTCAATCCAAAAGAAAATATCTTAATAAAAGGAGCCAAACTTCATAATTTAAAAAATATTGATGTTGCTATTCCAAGAAATAAACTAGTTGTTATCACTGGTCTTTCTGGCTCAGGAAAATCTAGCTTGGCTTTTGACACGCTTTTTGCGGAAGGTCAACGCAGGTATGTTGAAAGTTTATCTTCTTATGCGCGTCAGTTTTTAGGCAGACTCAACAAACCAAAAGTAGATTATATCAAAGGTATTGCCCCAGCAATTGCTATTGAACAAAAAGTAAACTCTACAAATCCGCGTTCAACAGTAGGTACTTCAACTGAAATTTATGATTATCTAAAATTATTATATGCAAGAATTGGTAGAACCTACTCTCCTATTTCAGGAAATGAAGTTAAAAAACACACCGTTAGTGATGTTATAAACCGCATAAAAACTTTAGAACTTAAAACCAAGTTATTGCTACTTGCACCTGTTCATATTCCTGATGACAGAAGTGTCATCCAAACCCTTAAAATTTTAGCACAACAGGGTTATTCAAGAATAAAATACAAAGGTGACATTGTTAGAATTGAAGAAATTGAACATGAAATTGAACATGATTTTTATTTAGTTATTGATAGAATTGTTGTAAAAAGCGATGAGGATTTTTACAATAGATTAGGAGATGCTGTTCAAACTGCTTTTTTTGAAGGCAAAGGCGAATGTATTATTGAAAACATTAAAGATAATTCCCAAATATTATTTAATAACAAATTTGAATTAGACGGCCTGCAATTTTTAGAACCCAATACCCACTTGTTCAGTTTTAACAATCCTTATGGCGCTTGTCCAACTTGCGATGGTTATGGAAATGTGATTGGAATAGACGAAGACTTGGTTGTTCCAAACACATCCTTATCTATTTATGAAGATGCCATTTTGCCTTGGAAATCAGATTCCTTTAAAAAATTTAAAGATGATTTAATTTCACACGCGTATAAATTTGACATTCCAATTCACAAGGCATGGTTTGAATTAACCCAAACGCAAAAGGAACTTATATGGAATGGAAATGATTCCTTTGAAGGGTTGAATCATTTCTTTAAATTTTTAGAAGAACAAAGCTATAAAATTCAATACCGAGTGATGCTTTCACGATATCGTGGAAAAACAAAATGTGCTACTTGCAATGGAAAAAGATTGCGTTCTGAAGCGAACAACGTTAAAATAGCTTCTAAAAATATTAGTGAATTGGTAGATTTACCATTAAATGAATTGATAGCACTATTTAAAAACCTTGAATTAGCAACTTTTGAACAAAAAATAGCGAAACGTTTATTGGTTGAAATAAATAACAGATTGCAATTTTTAAATGATGTTGGTTTAAGCTACTTAACACTTAACCGAACCTCAAATTCATTGTCTGGAGGTGAAAGCCAACGGATTAACCTTGCGACTTCATTGGGAAGTAGCTTGGTAGGTTCTATGTACATTTTAGATGAGCCAAGTATTGGATTACACCCAAAAGATACAGAGCGTTTAATAAAAGTCTTAATTAATTTACGTGATTTAGGCAATACCGTGATTGTAGTTGAACATGACGAAGATATTATGAAAGCAGCTGATATGATTATAGATATTGGTCCTGAAGCAGGTACTTTTGGAGGCGAAATAGTTGCTGAAGGTTCTTTTAAAGAAATCTTAAAGTCTACTTCCTTAACTGCACAATACTTAAATAACAACTTACGAATTGAAGTTCCAAAAAAGCGTAGAAGTAGTAAAAATGTAATTCAAGTTATTGGAGCTCGTGAAAACAATTTAAAAAACATCAATGTTTCCTTTCCGCTAAATTGTTTAACAGTAATAACGGGTGTTTCTGGTAGTGGAAAAAGCACATTGGTTAGTAAAATTTTATACCCAGCCATTCAAAAGAAAATTGGTGGTTATGGAGAAAAAGTTGGGCAATTTTCAGATCTCAAAGGAGATACATCACAAATTGAACACATTGAATTCATCAATCAAAATCCAATAGGACGATCAAGTCGCTCGAACCCCGTAACATACATCAAAGCTTATGATGATATAAGGAGTTTATTTGCTTCTGAAAAATTATCAAAAATCAG
>JADWMI010000260.1 GCA_015767395.1 Bacteroidota bacterium
GAGATAAATTAAAATTCCCAAACACCATAGCAGTCATTGTCACCTTATTTGTTCTAGCATCTCTTATGATCGGATTGATAAGTATGTTTATCCCACTTATAATGAAACAAGGTGAAAATCTATCACTTCTAAATATTGATACATTACGTGCTAATATTCGCTCAATTTTCAATGAATTAAACCTTTACTTTTTAGGTCATAATATTGATCTATTAAACGAAATAAAAGATGCTGGTTTTATCAAAAATTTAATTGTTATCCCTAACCTATTGAATTCAGTTATTCAGGTTTTAGGAAATATGAGCATTGCCTTATTTTCTATAATTTTTATAACTTTCTTTTTTATGAAAGATGGTATGTTAGTTGAAAACTCTGTATCAACTATGGTGAATGAGAATAGTCAAAAAAAGGTTCGCAAATCTTTTAAAAAAATTAAAAACTTACTTTCAAGATATTTTATTGGACTTTTAATTCAAATAACAATTCTATTTGTCATCTATACAATTTCACTCCTTCTATTTGGAATTGAAAATGCCTTAGTAATCGCTTTTTTATGCGCATTACTTAATTTAATACCTTACATAGGTCCTTTAATTGGAGGCTTCCTAATGTTATTTCTAACAATGAGCAGTAATTTAGGTCAAGATTTTCGTACTGTTATTTTACCAACTACTTTGTTTGTTATGGCCGGGTATGTGTTGGCTCAACTTATCGATAATTTCTTAAGCCAACCATTGATATTTTCAAATAGAGTAAAATCACATCCATTAGAAATATTTTTGGTTATAATTATTAGCGGAACACTTTTTGGTATTGCGGGAATGATAATTGCCATACCCAGTTATACTTGTATTAAAGTTGTTTTACAAGAATTTTTATCAGACAATAAAATTGTCAAATCCCTTACAAAAGATTTTTAACAATGGAAACTTATATTGCTCTTTTACGTGGAATAAATGTAGGAGGTCACAACAAAATGAAAATGCTTGAATTGAAACAATTGTTTGTTGATTTGGGATATCTTGATGTTGTTTCTTACATACAAAGCGGGAATGTAATTTTTAATTCTAAAAAGCTACATACTGTTGAAATAGAAAAATCAATTATTGATGCTATTGAAAAACAATTTGCTTATTCCATTAAAGTCTTGGTCTTAACCAAGACTGAATTGAACACCATTTTTAATTCAAATCCGTTTATTTTAAAACACAATTTAGATGTTTCAAAACTATCGATAACTTTGCTAAATAATAAACCAGAATTAGGTGAAGTTGTACAAATTCAAAATTTAGTCAACTCGAGTGATGATACTTTTGAAATAATAAACAAAAGTGTGTACCTATATTTACCCGATGGATCTAGAAATACAAAGTTGACAAATAATTTATTTGAAAAGAAGTTGAAATCTTCAGCTACATCAAGAAATTGGAGAACCATCACAAAACTAGTAGAACTTAGCACTCAACAATTTGAATCATAATATTTTAAATAAAGAAGTTCAAGAATTTATTAACACAAATTTAAAATCAGATGTTACAAAACTGATTTTAAAAGGAAGTCCATTTGATAAAATTACAATTCAAGAACTCGCAGAGCAAATAGTTGCTAAAAACAAGTGTGAAAAAAAATTACCAATTTGGTTTTCGACTGAAAACATATATTATCCAAACAAATTAAATATAGAACAAACCTCTTCTGAAATTACGGCAAAACATAAAGCAGCCCTGGTTTCAGGAAATTCCTTAATTGATATTACAGGTGGATTTGGAGTTGACACTTTTTATTTTTCACAAAAAGTTAAAAATGTAACACATTGTGAAATAGATCCAGCGCTATCAGCGCTAGTAAAGCACAATTACAAACAATTAATGGTTACCAACATTAAAAATCATATTGGTGATGGTTTAGCGTTTTTAGAAAAATCAACTGTAAAATTCGATTGGATTTACACAGATCCATCTAGAAGAAATGATGCAAAAGGAAAGGTTTTTTTATTGAAAGATTGCTTGCCTAATATTCCTGAAAATTTAGATTTAATATTTGAAAAGAGCGATCAAGTATTGATTAAGACCTCTCCCATTTTAGATATTTCGAGCGCAATGAATGAATTGAAATTTGTTAAAGAAATTCATGTTGTAGCGGTCGAAAACGAGGTAAAGGAATTGTTGTTTGTCCTAAAAAAAGGATTCAATCAAAACATTGAAATTAAATCCATTAATTATCTTAAGAATGGATTACAACAATTTAATTTCAACTTAAACGAAGCGGCTTCTGCAACCTATGCTGAACCCAAACAATATTTATTTGAGCCAAACGCTGCCATATTAAAAGCAGGGGCTTTCGATCAAATTTCTACACATTTAAAGATTGACAAACTTCACAAGCATTCACATTTATATACATCTGAATACTTGGTTAACTTCCCTGGAAGAAGTTTTGAAATAGAACATTGCATACCATATGATAAAAAGAAATTAAAAAAATTAATCCCTTTAAACAAGGCAAATATTACTACACGAAACTTTCCTGAGACAGTCGAACAAATTCGAAAAAAAACAAAATTAAAGGATGGGGGTTCTCAATATTTATTTTTCACAACTGATTATAACAACAATTGTATAGTACTTATTTGTCAGAAAGTTTTAAGTGAGACATTATAAATGAATTGCTCGGTTAACAAAATTAAACTCCACCATTTACGCATTTAATAATATTACATTAAATTTTTCCAATTTCAACTTCAAACTTTGGCACAGACAAGTACAGATTATCCATCCTTCAAATTAGACGCTAGTAACGGTATGGATAACAATTAGTGGAATTTTTGAGATTAAATAAACCTCTAATTCGTCAAAACCATCCAATTACCACAAAACACACATTTCACCGTTTAAATGGTGTTATTTTATAAATAAATGGTGTTTTTATGTAAATATTTTGCGTAGTTAAAATAAATATATATATATTTGCATCATAAGAGCGTCCCTATAAATTATAAACTCTTTACGGAGAGGAGTTTAATTTTGTTGATTTTTAATATAGAATTCTCAATTTTATTATATAAAAATCAAATTTTTCTTATAAATATCTCCAAAATAGAAGTTTTATTCTATAAAATTTTAAGTTTTTTTATACTCTAAATAATTAAGGTAAGCCTTGATAAATAAGAGAAAAGAAGCTTTGCGACCTCATTATTTTAAAAAATATTTAAAATAATGCGGGACTTTTATTGCCTATTTGTAAGATTTGATGTATGTTTGATGTTCTTACTAATCATTTAATTCTTACTTAAAATGAAAAAATTAAAATTAATTTTCGGATTGCTTATGGTATCTGCTTTTGTAGCAGTTGCTGTTTTAAGCTACACTTCTTCGGAAGACAATCAAGCTATTAAAAAATCTCACATTATTTTACCTAGAAACGGATAGAATTATATCCTCTCTTGGAAATTTATGTCATTTTTTATTACAACTCACACCACAATATTAGTATATTGTGGTTTTCTTGTTTTTAAACATATCAGTGATTTTTAATATATATTCTTTATATTTGATAAATATTTTTTTTATAGTTTAAACCCCAATATGAAAAATAACAGAAAAACATCTTTATATATAAGTAGTTTTATTGCGCTACTTATTGCGTTTACACCTTATCTTTTATACATTCATCAAAACATACCAGATGACGTTGTAATATATGAGACTTTTTTAGGAACTGTGAAAGGTGGTTTTTATGAAAGAGTATATACATACGTGTATTTTTTCTTTTCAAAATTTGTACCACTTTTGTTATTACTTATTTGGTTTATAACTTGTAAACACTGGTGGGTTCATGCTATTTTAATACCCATATCTGTCTACTTATTTCAATTGATTTCAGTTATTAATGACGGTAATGAATATTTAGATGAAGTGACTTTTATTTATACCGTACCAATTACAACCATTATTATTGTAATACTTTATTTTATAAGAAAT
>JADWMI010000261.1 GCA_015767395.1 Bacteroidota bacterium
CTTTGTTATTTTCAATTAGGGCAGTTAAAAAATAAAAAAGGCTTCCAATTTTGGAAGCCTTTTTAAAATATATTTTTTGAAAATTAACTTAATAATTTTTCAATTTTTTCTTTTTCCTCTTCTGCCAAAGCTCCATCAACTAAAATTCTACCACTGTGTTCATCAGTAATAATTTTTTTGCGACTTGCTATTTCAACTTGTCTTTGTGGTGGAATTGTGAAGAATGAACCTCCAGAAGCACCTCTTTCAATAGAAACAACAGCCAAACCGTTTTTTACAGTAGATCTAATTCTATTGTAAGCAATTAATAAATGACCATCAATTAAGCTAGCATATTCCGCAGATTTTGCAAGTAATAATGCTTCTTCTTTAGCAGTATCACCCATAATGTCATCTAATTCTGCAACCTTGTGTTTTAAAGTGTCTTGTTGACCAGCAATATTTTCTTTAGTCGTTACAATTACTTCGTTTTTTTGTTCAATTTTAGCTTTATATTCTTTGATTCTTTTATCTGCTAATTCAATTTCAAGCTCTTGGTATTCTGTTTCTTTACTAATAGAATTGAACTCTCTGTTATTACGAACATTTTTTTGTTGTTCAGCATATTTTTTCACCAAAGTTTTTGCTTCTTCAATAACTACCTTTTTTGCAGCGATATCACTTTTAAAGCTAGCAACCTCTTCATCTAAATTGGCAAGTCTTTTATTTAAACCTACTATTTCATCTTCTAAATCTTCAATCTCTAAAGGTAATTCACCTCTTACACTTTTTATTTCATCAACTCTTGAATCAATTAATTGTAAGTCGTAAAGCGCTCTTAACTTTTCTTCAACAGTAACTTCTTTCTTTTTAGCCATATTATAAGTAATAAATTGGATTTGTGTTTTTTTGTGATAAAATGATTGCAAAATTAGGAAATTTTTTCGTAAGAATCTCAACTAAAAGATCTTTTGTGAATTGTTCACTTTCAAAATGCCCAATATCAGCAATTATTAGTTTGCCTTCTGCTTTGTAAAATTCATGATATTTAATGTCGGCAGTGACATAAATATCGGCTCCTTTTCCAATAGCATTGTTAATAGCGAAACTTCCTGAGCCACCTAAAACAGCTACCTTTTTAATAGGTTTTCCTCTTAATTTTGAATGCCTAATACCTTTGGCATGCATCGTTTTTTTTAAAAAATTTAAAAAGTCAGTTTCCGATTTTTCTTTGTCCAATTCTCCTATCATTCCTATACCAATTTCCTGATGAATATTGTCCAAAGTAACAATGTCATAAGCAACTTCTTCATAAGGATGGGTTTCTAAAAGCGCAGAAAGGACTTTTTGCTGTAAGTGTTTTTCGAAAATAACACTTATAAAAGTTTCCTTTTCGGTATGTAAGGTTTCTTTTTTACCTATTACCGGATTTGAATGTTCATTGCCACGATAGGTGCCAAAACCTTCGGTATTAAAACTGCAATTGTCATAATTTCCTATGTTGCCTGCTCCAGCTTTAAAAAGTGCAAATCGCACATTTTCCGCCTCATGTTTTGGAACATAAGTGGTGAGTTTTTTGATGGTTCCTTTTTGAGGAATCAATATTTTTTTATTTTTCAGCCCTAAAACTTCACAAATTTTTGCATTAACCCCTTGAAAACAATTGTCTAGCGCTGTGTGCATGGCGTAAATAGCAATGTCGTTTTTAATGGCTTTTAACACAACACGTTCTACATAATTTTTTCCATTTAATTTTTTTAAACCTGAAAAAATAATGGGGTGAAAACTAACAATTAGGTTGCACTTTTTTTCAATCGCCTCATCAACTATATTTTCAAGTGTGTCGAGTGTAACTAAAACCCCAGTTACGGGTTGGTTAAAATCACCAACCAATAAGCCAACATTGTCAAAATCCTCTGCGTAATTTAAAGGTGCAATTTCTTCAATGCAGTTAGTAATGTCTCTAATTTTCATCATAATAAAACAATTGGATAAACAAAGATAAATTTTACCAAGGAAAGTTAAAGTTTTTAAATAGAAATATTATAATTTGTTTTGTAATTTCGCTTTTAGTGAATTTTTTAAGAAAAATAGTATTCCCTTTTGCTTTGCTGTACGGATTGATTACCAGTTTGCGTAATTATTTGTTCGACAAAAAAGTATTGAAATCAACCAAATTTAAAACACCTACCATTGTTGTTGGAAATTTAAGTGTTGGCGGAACAGGAAAAACACCTCAAATTGAATACTTAATTAGACTGTTGCAAAACCATTATAAAGTAGCCGTTTTAAGTAGAGGCTATAAGCGAAAAAGTAAAGGATTTGTTTTGGCAGATGAAACTGTAAATGCTGAAATAATTGGAGATGAACCATTTCAGTATTATCAAAAATTCTCTGACATTGTAGTTTGTGTTGATGCCAATAGAACCAATGGAATACAACAATTAGAGAAATTAAATAATCCACCTGATATAATTTTATTAGATGATGCTTTTCAGCATAGGAAAGTACAAGGCGGATTTAATATTTTGCTTACCTCATATAACGATTTGTATGTTGATGATTTTATGTTGCCTACCGGGAATTTGCGTGAAAATAAATCTGGAGCAAATAGGGCACAGACCATTGTTGTAACAAAATGTCCAAACAACCTTTCTGATGATGCGCAGCAAAAAATTACCAAAAAGTTAAAACCAACAAGTAATCAGGGGGTGTTTTTTACCACCATTGCTTATGATAATGAGCTGAAAGGAGCTTCAAAGGTGAATTTAGATGAAATTTTGAATACGGAAATATTGTTAATCACTGGGATTGCAAACCCTACACCATTGGTTACATATTTAACAAATCAGAATATTAAGTTTAAGCATTTAAAATATACAGACCACTATCATTTTAAATCGAGCGATATTGCTGAAATAACTGCTGCGTTTAATTCAATATCATCAAATAAAAAGATGATTTTAACTACTGAAAAAGATTATGTTCGTATCTTTGCCAAGCTAAAAAATGTACATTATATTTCAATAAAAACAACATTCATAAATCGTGAAAATGGTTTTGATCAAATTATAAAAAATTATGTGGAACAAAGTTCAGGACACCGTTAAATTTCTTCAAAATAAAGGAATAACTTCACCAGATTATGGTATTATTTTAGGAACAGGATTGGGGAATTTGGTTGAGAAAATTTCAATTGAAATTGCGATACCATATTCAGAAATTCCAAATTTTCCGGTATCAACTGTCGAAGGGCATTCAGGAGAATTAATTTTTGGAACCATTGGAAACAAAAAAGTAGTTGCTATGCGTGGTCGATTTCATTATTATGAAGGTTGGTCTATGGAGGAAACTGTTTTTCCAGTGCGTGTTATGAAGTATTTAGGTGTTGAACAATTAATTGTTTCTAACGCTTCAGGAGGTGTAAATCCTCGCTTTAAAGTAGGTGACATTATGATTATTACTGATCATATTAATATGATGCCTGAACATCCATTAAATGGGAAAAATGAAGATCGTTTTGGACCTCGATTTGTTGATATGCACGAACCGTACTGCTTGAAAATGATTTCAAAAATGGAAAGTGTTGCACGTAAATTGGATGTTGCCATTCACAAAGGAATCTACTTAGCATTGCAAGGCCCTACTTTTGAAACACCTGCAGAATACAAAATGGTAAAAATATTGGGTGCCGATGCTGTAGGAATGTCAACCGTTCCTGAGGTAATTGTAGCAAAACATATGGGAATGACTTGTTTTGGTGTTTCTGTAATTACAGATTTAGGTGTTGAAGGTATTGTGGAAGCTGTTTCTCATGAAGAAGTACAAGAGGTTGCTAAAAAAGCGGAAAAAGTTGTTGGAAGACTGGTTGAAGCTTTTATAAAAGAATAAGTTTTAGCCAAATTTTTTTTTAATTATTCTTGTCTGCGAACCATTTCATTGATCCAAATAGGAGCAAAAGGAGAGGTGCATCCTTTAGA
>JADWMI010000262.1:0-2709 GCA_015767395.1 Bacteroidota bacterium
CAATCCTCTTTTTTTGTATTTGTAGTTTGTTGCAGATGGTTTCTTGTAGTAAAAAAGAAGCATTAAAACCAACTGGATCAGTGGCATTGGATTCAATTAATTTCTATAGCCAAAAAATGAAGGATCCAAATTTAACAGATTCTGTTTGTCTAATTTATGCCAATAAAGCGCTTCAATATGCCACATTGCATCATCAAGACACAAAAATTAGCAGCATTCTTAAATATAAAACCTCTCTTTTTGCAAAGTTAAGGCTGCATGATAGTGCTATATACACTTCTAAAAACTTACTGATACAAGCAATTAAAATAAATGATTCAGTTGCTATTTCGGGAGCGTATTTAAGAGTTGGGTATTATTATGATGCGAATTACCAAAAAGACAGTGCCTATTATTTTTATAAATTATCCAATGAAATTTCATTGGCACTAAAGGATAGTGTGAAAATAGGACATGGCTTGGTCAGAACAGCTATTATTCAGTCGGATTTAGGAGATTATCAAGGAAGTGATAATACAGCAGTAAAAGCCTTGAAATACCTTCAAAAGGATGATTATCCCTATTTATCGTCCATTTATAATTGCATCGCAATATCTTCAAAGAAACAAGAAGATTATAAAGAGTCCATTTATTGGTATGATAAAGCCATTGGCATTTCAAAAAGCAAACTAAACACACTTAGATATTTAAATCATAAAGCAAATGCTTATAGATACCTTCAAGAATATGATAAATCCATTGAAATATTTAAGGAATTAGTACAGGATAGTTTGCTTAAAAACAATCCAAAAACCAAGGCTAAAATTATCGACAATCTAGCTTTTACCAAATGGCTTGCTAAAAAGAATGAAAAGGTATTACCCGAATTAGAAAAAGCATTACAAATACGTTTAGCAGAAAATGATTTATATGGATTAATTGCCAGTTATGCACACCTTTCAACATATTTTGAAGCGGTAAACCCTAAGTTAGGGCTTTCTTATGCCTCCAAAATGTATGACGTTGCAAACAGTCAAAAGAGCCCACAAGATCAGTTAGAAGCCTTGCAAAAATTACTAGTACTTGATAATGCTAGCGAGTCAAAAAAACATTATACGTCCTATATCCAAATAAGTGATAGTTTAAAAATGGCTGAAAAAGAGGTTCAAAATAAATATGCGAAAATAAAATATGATAGTGAAATAAATCGTGAGGATAATTTGCAATTAAAAATTGTTGGCGTTCATAAAGATTTGGCTTTGCAAAAAGAAAAAACCACTAATCTGTTTTTATTCACCTCGGGGAGTTTCATTTTTGCAGGGCTGTTATTTTTTATTTACTATAAAAAACAAAAACATGTGTTGGAAAAGAGGGCAGAAGTGTACAATACAGAAACGCGTATCGCAAAAAAAATTCATGATGAAGTAGCCAATGATGTTGTGAATATTATGAATAAAATTCAATATACTGACCAGACCTCTGATAAGATTTTAGATGATTTAGAGCATGTTTATATGCTAACTCGTGATATTTCTCACGAAAATAACGAGATAGCAACAGGTGCAAATTTTGAGCTTCAATTGAAAAGTATGTTGGCCAATTTTAATAGTACTGGTGTAAAGATTATTATTAAAGATATTCATAAGGTTGAATTCTCATTAACCACCAAAGAAAAGCAAATAGAGGTTTATCGCATATTACAGGAATTGATGGTGAATATGCACAAACACAGTAAGGCCACCTTGGTGGTGCTTTCATTTAAAATGGATAAAAAAATGTGTTTTATAAACTACTCAGACAATGGCATTGGAATTGACACTGAAACACTTATTTTAAAAAATGGACTCCAAAATGTGGAAAACCGTATAAATGCCATCCATGGAACTATTACTTTTGAATCTAGATTGGATAAAGGATTTAAAGTATTACTAAGTTTTAAAAGATAACACTATGTTTCAAAAAGTATTGGTAGCCGAAGATATGGACTTTATTAATAGCGGAATCACTTCTGAACTTCAGAAATTAGAAATTCCTGAAATTGACTTTGTTCAATATTGTGATGAGGCCTTGTTAAAGTTAAAACGAGCACAGATGGATGGTGTTCCTTTTGATTTATTAATAAGTGACCTATCGTTTGATGAAGATTCTAAAATTCAAACCATTACCTCTGGTGATGCACTTATAAAAGAAGTAAGAAAAATATTTCCCGATTTAAAAATTATAGTATTCTCAGTAGAAGACAAAGCCTATAGGATTCAAACTTTATACAATGAATACCGTATTGACGGATATGTTTGGAAAGGAAGAGACGGACTTAGAGAATTAAAACAAGCCATTTCGAAAGTATTCAGTTCAGATGGCTTTTACATTTCACCTAAAGTTGCAAGTGCCATCTCAAATCATGAAGCCATAGAGATAGAAGATTACGATATCTTTTTAATTGAATGTCTTTCTAACGGATATTTACAAGAAGAGATTAGTGAAAAATTAAAAAAAATAAAATGGTCTCCAACCAGTGTAAGTGCCATTGAAAAAAGATTGAAATTTTTAAAAGAGCATTTTAATGCCCAAACCCCAGCTCATTTGGTTGCTGTTGCCAAAGATATGGGACTTGTCTAACTATCTTTTTAAAATTATTTTACCTTCTTACGGAAAGCCGTAAGATTATTTTTTTGTATCAATGTATATTTGAATATTATTTAGGAAGATTGCTATTTCCATAAAAAAGAT
>JADWMI010000262.1:2809-3953 GCA_015767395.1 Bacteroidota bacterium
TCCTTTTTTAAGTAAAGATAAATTTTTAGTTTTCCTCTAAGTTAGATGCAACAGAACCTTAATGTGTTTAAATAAACTTTTCGTATTTTCGAAGAACAGACGCGACAGAACCATATGGTCACTAAAAAATTAAAAGCCTTGTTTAATCCAGAACGTTATCATGGTTGGGGGAAAACGAAAAGGTATTTTGAGGGTTGGTATTACAAAGTTGTCAATAAATCAGAAGACAAAGCATTTGCATTTATACCTGGCATTTCTATGGATGAAAATGGCAATCAACAGGCTTTTATTCAAGTTTTAGATGGAAAAAAACTTACTGCAGCATATCATAAGTTTCATACACAAGAATTTCAAACAATAGCAGATAAATTTGAAGTTAAGTTGGCGAACAATATTTTTACCTGTAAAAACATTCAATTAGATTTACCGGGAATAAAAGGTGAATTAAGTTTTGTAAACCAAGTAAAATGGCCCAATAAATGGTATTCTCCAGGGATTATGGGACCCTACTCCTTTGTTCCATTTATGGAATGTTATCATGGTATTTTGAGTATGGATCATACCATTGATGGTCAATTGACTATTCATAATGAAATTATAGATTTTACCGGAGGAAAAGGATATATGGAAAAGGACTGGGGGCATTCTTTTCCAAGCGCTTATATTTGGATGCAGACAAACCATTTTAGTCAACCCAATGTTTCGCTAAAGGCTTCTGTTGCCAAAATCCCTTGGTTAAGAAGCTCGTTTGTTGGTTTTATAGCAGGACTTTGGTTAAATAATGAATTGATTGAATTTACAACATATAATGCTTCCCAACTTAAAAAATCATTCGTAGATACTCATAAAATTGAACTGGTCTTAGAAAATAGTACCTATAGACTTGAAATTAAAGCTATCAGACATGAAACAACCGAACTTGCTTCTCCAATTCTAGGTTTTATGGATGGACGTATTCATGAAAGTATGACCTCAGAAATAAATGTTTTACTGTTCAACAAAAAAACTCAAAAAATAGTATTTCAAGATACAGGAAGAAATGCAGGTCTTGAAGTTGCTGGAAAAATTAGTGAAATTATTGTTGGTTAGAAAAAGTGTAATTCTCTGACTACTTATAATTTAAAGCTAAAAATGAAATTTATCA
>JADWMI010000263.1 GCA_015767395.1 Bacteroidota bacterium
GCTTATATGTAGGCTTGGAAGCAGCCATCTTTTCAAGAAAGCGTAACAACTCATTGGTTTAGCTTTTTAGCGTCGAAAATGTATAGGGGCTAAAATTACTTGCCGAAACAATAAATTTAGATTAATTTATAAAAATCAAAAGAATCGTAAATCTAAGATAAGAAAAGATGCAAATAAAAAAATCATTTATTCGAATTTTTTAAAAGCAAAATACTTTATCATTTTTATTTTTTGATTATTTTAAGCAGTGTTAAAATATAATAACTAAGTATTAGCAAGGTAAATAAAATTAATCTAAATGGTAGCAGAACGTTTTGTATATTTAAGAAGATTTATAGTTATATAAATTGAAAAAATCAAAAATGAAAATATTGATATGAGTAGCGAAAAACGGTTAAGTGAAAACAAACTGCGTCACCTTAAGTTCAAGGTTTATAAGGAAAGGCTAATCCTCCTTAATGTTAATCGGCCCCTAAGATGATGACGAAAGTTATAGTTGATGGGTAATAATTTATTATTATACTCTAAAGTGACAAAATACAAATTTGATTTTTAACTACGTGTTGTTTGATTATCGACTGGAATAAACTTTTGTTGCCAAGAGTTTATTCCAGTCGATAAGCAAGTAATTCAGTTCTAGTTAAAAGTTTTTTAGTATTTTCAGGAAATAGCTTAGAGTAGTACCGTACTGTAAACCGACACAGGTGAACAAATTTAGTAAATTAAGGTGCTTGAGTTAATTGTATTGAAGGAACTCGGCAAAATGACTCCGTAACTTCGGGATAAGGAGTAGCTTTTTAGGTTTTAACTTAAAAAGCTGTCACAAAATCGAGGACAGCGACTGTTTAATAAAAACACAGGTCTCTGCAAATTTGAAAAAAGAAGTATAGAGACTGACGCCTGCCCGGTGCTGCAAGCTTAATAGAAAAAGTCTTGGCTTTAACTTTAACCCCCAGTAAACGGCGGCTGTAACTCTGACGGTCCAAAGGTAGCGAAATTCCTTGGCATTTAATTGGTGTCCCGCATGAATGGCGTAACGACTGTCCTACTGTCTCCAATACAATCTCAGTGAAATTGAAATGTCTGTGAAGATGCAGACTACTCGCGGCTAGACGGAAAGACCCTGTGCACCTTTACTATAGTTATAAATTGTAATAAAACTTTTTCTGTGTAGTATATGTGGTAAGTTTTTACAAAACCATAACGTAAGTTATTTGTTTAAACATAAATGAAATACCACTCTTAAAAACTTTTGTTACTCATAATCCCGAAACAGTTTATAATGGGTAGTTTGACTGGGGCGGTCGCCTCCTAAAAAGTAACGGAGGCGTACGAAGGTAAGCTCAAATTGAAAAAAATCAATTGAAGAGCATAATAGTACATTGTTTGCTTGACTGGAAGATTGACAGATCGAACAGAGATGAAAATCGGTTATAGTGATCCGATGACTCTGCGTGGAAAAGGTCATCGCTCAACGGATAAAAGGTACGCCAGGGATAACAGGCTAATCATTCTTTAGAGACCCTATCGATGGAGTGGTTTGGCACCTCGATGTTGGATTATCGCATCCTGGAGCTGTAAGTGGTTCCAAGGGTTTGGCTGTTCGCCAAGAAAGGCGGTACATGATCTGAGTTTAGAACGTTGTAAAACAGTTTGGTCCCTATCTACCGTGAGTGTTAAAAATTGAAAGGGGTAGACTTTAGTACGAGAGGACCGAGAAAAGTAAATCTCTGGTGGATCGATTGTTATTTTCATAGCATTGTCGAGTAGCTATATTTATAATAGATAATTGTTGAAAGCATCTAAACAAGAAACTAGCCTTGAAAAAATTTTTAAAAAGCCGTAAAAGATTATTACGTGATAGACTTATTGTATAAGAATTGTAAAATTTTTAGCAGAAAAGCACTAAAATAAATACTCGTTATCGGACTTGAACCGATACTTTTTACAAAAAATCAGATTTTAAGTCTGACGTGCCTACCAATTTCACCAAACGAGCTTTTAAAACATTCCACAATTTGATATTTTAACACTAGGTGCCCAAGTATTCGGACTTTTAATTACTTTGTCTTTTTTTTATTATTTTAACATTAGCGTTGTTATTCCAAGTTTTATAGAAGTAAAAAAATTTAGAACTAAGAAATTGATAAAAAATACAAATTCTATATCAACAATGACTTTAGATTTAACAAATAACAAAAAATTAGTTAACAATAGTTACAAACTATTTATGCAATAACTTGAAAAGGGAATATAACTCAACAGGTAGAGTGTATGCTTTGCAAGCATAAAGTTATCGGTTCGATTCCGATTATTTCCAAATTAACCCTGCTCTAATATGTATTAGTTAAACTGCTCTCTTCAGGTTGGATTCGAACCAACAGCTTAGTAGTTAACAGCCACTCGCTCTGCCTTTGAGCTACTGAAGACCGTAAATTTTCTGATAAAAATCCGGTTAGGTAAAAACACATTTTTTAAACAAAAAAGCTTCAAAAGTAAATTTGTTTTAGAAATTTTATTGAAAATATAGAATTAGCTTCTTTCTTCAATTCTATTTTCCATAAAATTGAAGAAAGGAGTTAAAATCCATTCAAAAAGGGTAATAAGTTAAACAGTTTGTGTATTTTATATCCTCTATTATCAGTATTTGAAGCGTTTTATAATTTATGTGAAAATGTTTTGGGGGTATTGATCAAACTTTGGATTTTAAAATATTTGAAGCGACAAGATCAAAAGTATCTTTGTTCAATGTTATTAAATCTCCTTTTCTTAATAGATAAGAGTTGTATTGAACAGTCTTATGATTGACATAAACTTTTTTATGTGAAATTAATTGTCTTGCATGACTAAAACTATAAGAAAAATATGTTCGATACAGCGCAGTATCTAACCTGGTTTCTAGTTTCCTAATAAATAAAATAGTAGCATGAGTATTCTCACTTTTAAACTTGTTTAAAGTCGATTTGACTAATTTTTTTAAATAAGACTTTCGTAAGGTGCCGTAGGAAAGTTTTAATCTTTGTTTATTCTGTAAATTATATTTAAATTTTTTACTAAAAAAATTTTTAAAGTTAAATAGAAAGTACGACATAGGGTCGTAAAATTTCTTTTTTTTTAATTTTGAAACCAAATGCTGAAACTTTTGTCACTTTTTCCTTTTAAATTTCATAAATTTATCTCTATTTTGAATATTTTTCCTCAATGGTAACAATTTTTTATAGAACGGTTTGTTACGCTGTTTTTTTGTAAAATGCATAAATCTTTTTTTAATTTAATAGATTACTTTCTTTTTCTTTGTACAAGTAACGTGCAAATAACTAGATGTTACTTTTAGCCAAATTTTAATATATCTTACTTTCTCTTCAGTGTTAGGTTTTTTAAGTTGACTACTTAAAAAATCTTTATGTGTTTACTATTACTTTTTATACAATTAATTGGATCTTTTTGTGCTTAATTACTCAGCTCAGTGTTGTTTTAACTTTTTTTGGTAGGTAGTTTAGACAGTAATTTTCTCTTGTCTAAAGGTGTTTTTTTTAGTAATGAACAGAATAGGAAAAAAAAAGTTAATTTGATGTTTCTTTCAACAAAGTTGAAGTTCCCGAGCGTTGTATACGCTATCTTAAAAGTATTAGCCCAATTTCAATTAAAAGATAAAATAGGGATCCCAGCTTTATAAAACTCATGAACTGTCTTAGCTTCCACTTTTTGATTAAAAATAACGACCAAATGAGGTTTTGTTTTAATTTCTAACAAAAGTTTAAGACTTTTTGAAAAATTTTGTGACTGTACCAATTTCAAATAGGTTACTATTGAAAAACGATTTCTAAAAATACCACTAACCCACGATTTCTCTGGTATAAAATTGTGATTTGTAAAATCTATGAGTTTCATTTGTTTTGTTTTAGAAACAACCGGAAAACCGACAAATAAAATCTTGAATTGGT
>JADWMI010000264.1 GCA_015767395.1 Bacteroidota bacterium
TTTTTTTATGTGATATTATTCCTAGTTTCTTATAGGTAAGTTTTGAATTAAATCTATATACAAGTTAATTTGATTTTTTAGGTTTTTTCTTTCAATAATTTTATCTAAAAAACCATGCTCTAACACAAATTCTGAATATTGAAATCCAGGAGGTAGTTCTTTACCAGTTGTATCTTTTACAATTCTTGGACCGGCAAAAGCTACTAAGGCATTTGGCTCAGCAAAATTCACATCTCCCAACATGGCATAAGAAGCGGTTGTTCCTCCAGTTGTTGGATCAGTACATAATGAGATGTAAGGTAGTTTGGCATCAGCCAATTGTGCTAATTTTACAGATGTTTTAGCCAATTGCATTAATGAATATGAAGCTTCCATCATTCTTGCTCCACCTGATTTTGAAATAATGATAAAAGGTAGTTTGTGAGTGATAGCATAATCTATAGCACGAACAATTTTTTCACCAACTACACTTCCCATTGAGCCACCAATAAAAGAAAAATCCATGGCAGCAATAACCAAGTCTTTGCCAAATGATTTTCCAACTGCAGTTCTAATAGCGTCCTTCAAATTGGTTTTTTCAGTAGCTTGTTTTATTCTGTCAGGATATTTTTTTGTATCTGTAAATTTTAAAGGGTCTTTAGAAACCACATCTTTATTTAATTCCTCAAATTCATTATTATCGAAAAGAATTTCAAAATATTCTGCACTTCCTATTTTTACATGATAACCATCTTCTGGACTAACATAGTAATTTACTTTTAATTCATCGGTATCTACAATCTTACCACTTGGTGTTTTATACCACAAACCTTTTGGTACATCCTTTTTGCTTTCGGTAGGTGTTTGGATACCTTTATCTTTTCTTTTAAACCAAGATGACATAATATTTTGTTTTAGTTGAAAATAGTGGTGCAAATTACTAAAAAAAATAAAGAGAACATATAAAATATGTTCTCTTTATGAATTTAATATTTAATTAGAATGATTACAGTGTATCAACACAGTTTAAATCTTTAAAAGCTTCAATTAAACGAGCTTTAAAAGTTTCTTCACCTTTACGTAACCAACCACGTGGATCATAATATTTTTTGTTTGGAGAATCAGCACCATCAGGATTTCCTATTTGTGTTCTTAAATAGTCAATTTTATCATTCATATAATCTCTAATTCCTTCAGTAAAAGCAAATTGTAAATCTGTATCAATGTTCATTTTTATAACACCGTAACCAATAGCTTCTCTAATTTCTTCTAAAGAAGATCCTGAACCACCGTGAAAAACAAAATCAACTGGGTTTGCTTCAGTTCCATTTTTCTCTTCAATATATTTTTGAGAATTGTCTAATATTTTTGGAGTTAACTTAACATTTCCTGGTTTGTATACACCATGAACGTTACCAAATGAAGCTGCGATTGTGAAATTATCACTTACTTTTTTAAGTTCGTCATAAGCGTAAGCTACTTCTTCTGGTTGTGTGTATAATTTAGATACATCTACATCAGAATTGTCAACACCATCTTCTTCACCACCAGTAATTCCTAATTCGATTTCTAATGTCATTCCCATTTTACTCATACGAGCTAAATAAGTTTTACAGATTTCGATATTTTCTTCTAATGGTTCTTCGGATAAATCAATCATATGAGAAGAAAATAGAGGAGTGCCAGTTTCTGCGAAGTGCTTTTCACTAGCGTCTAATAAACCGTCTATCCAAGGTAATAATTTTTTTGCAGCGTGATCTGTATGTAAAATAACAGGAACTCCGTATGCATCAGCTAAAGTATGAATGTGTTTTGCTCCAGCAATACCACCTGCAATAGCAGCTTTTTGACCTTCATTAGACAATCCTTTACCAGCATTAAATTGAGCTCCTCCATTTGAAAACTGGATGATAACTGGTGAATTTAATTCTTTTGCTGTTTCAAGAACTGCATTAATTGTGTCTGAGCCAATAACATTAACCGCAGGCAATGCGAATTTTTTAGCTTTGGCAAGTTTGAAGATTTCTTGAACCATAGTTCCTGTAGCAACTCCTGGTTTAATTGAATGACTCATAATATTTTTGTATTAATTAATTTATATGCGAAATTACTAAAATTATAAGATTAAAATAAATATAACCACCTAAAATGTGCGAAATCGTAATAGTTTTTAAGGGTGAAAATTTAGAAAGGATAACTAATTCCAAAATTGTAAACAGCGTTTCCAAAGTTGTAATTTTGAAACCATTTAGTGCCTTCTGATAAATAAGGTTCATATGTTTTGAAACCTAAATCTAGACGTACTAAAATAAAACTTAAATCATAACGAATACCAAAACCGGAGCCTACCGCTGTATCTTTAAGCGAGTCAAAACCAGTGAATTTTGCTTCAGGGGGAATTATTGTTGAGTCTGTAATATCCCAAACATTTCCTGCGTCAACAAACAAAGCACCTTTGATGCTATTAAGAATGTCGAATCGGTATTCTAGACTGCTTAATAATTTTAAGGTTCCAACATTGTATTCCAATCCAGTATTTATGGACCCAGGGCCTAAATCGTAAATTTTCCAAGCACGTAAATCGTTGGGGCCACCAATAAAATAACTTCTTGTAAAAGGAATTGTTTTTGAGTTTCCATAAGGAATAGCAACTCCAACAAAAGCTCTAAAAGCCAATGTATTTGCCAATGAAATATTCCAAAATTTCTTGTATTCAAAATCTAAACGCACATACTGAGCAATTGGCGTGTTAAAAAAAGTTTTTACATTGCTAGAATCTACTTGTTTTGAAACCGCTGAAAAGACATTTCCAGCCGACGCAATACGGGCTTTAAAAAATGAAAAATTATTGTCTTTAAAACTTTCTCTATTGTTATAAATAAAAGTGTATGCTATTAAAGGAATAAATACATCCTCAGTTATAATATAATAACGTGATTCAATATTTTTTGCAGTTTCATATTCATCAGGGTTTGTTTGCTCAAAATCAGGTGTAATTTCATCATTAATAAATTCAATTGCATTGTCCTGTGTTAATGGGTATTCAGGAAAATATCCCTCTTGAATGGCTTCTAATTCTCCATAATCATACGTGTAAACGTAAAAATATTGATCTGGGTTTAAGTTTTTGATTAATTGCGTGTTTAAAATTTCTATACTTTGTTTTACCTTCTTAGATTGATCCCAATTATAATCCATAATTGCCGTAAACTTTTGTTTGTCTAAACCAACGTTTTTTTGCAAACTTGTACCTAAGGTTAAAAATGTTTTTGGAGATTTACTTTTTGAAATTATTTTATCTTGACTAAATGGCGTTAAAAACCTGGGGAATTCAACGGAAACATCTGCCCCAATTTCCCATGCGTTTAACAAATTACCATTGTCATCGGCTGCATCCTTTGAGTCTAAAAAGGATCCAAGAACAGATAGCTTTAATATTTCAGCACCTTTAAAAATATTTCTGTTTAAAAATGAAACTTTTCCTGTGATTCCAAGTTGACTAACATTTGAATGTGTAAGCTCTGTATTAAAACCCAATCCATACTTTTTAAGAGGCGTTAAAAAAATGGAAGCTTCTAAATCATCGTTTTCTAACTCCGTATATTTAATGCTTACACCTTTGAAATTATCTAAATTTCTAAAACTTTTTCGTGTTAATTCCCTGGCTTTATCTTGATACAAAGTATTGGGTTCAATAAAAATATAATTTAACAGGTACTTGGGTTTGTATTTTAATTCATTATGAGCTAAAAACGTATAGCCATTATAGCTAATACTGTCTTTTATTGGGTCATCTTTAGCCTCAAAAGAGTAGTCGGTATAAATATTTATTTTTTTTATTTTTTTTATCTCAAATGGGTATACAGTAATACTGTCATTGATAATTAATTCAATATTAGATTTATAATCTACAGAGTCAGCTTCGTAGGTAATGGCATTTTTATTAAAGCGGTATACTCCAG
>JADWMI010000265.1 GCA_015767395.1 Bacteroidota bacterium
GGTTAATTCATTTTCACAAAGTGATACTACAAAATCAAAAGTTATTGATAATGAAATTAGTGTAACCAAAAGTACCAGTCAGTTAAAATCAAATACTGCCAATTCTAAAGTTACTCCTAACAATCCTAATTTAAATTTTAACAATGAGTTAAATGTAGATGCTGTAAATAAAAATTTAAAAAATTATACGTCAACAAATAACCCTAACTTTTTAATGGAAAATTTACCAGAAGACAATGATATTATTGGTAAAAAATATTGGAAAGGTGAAGATATTACACATAAAAGACTTGGAAGCACTTATAGCCTAGGCACTTCTAATAGCGCCACAAAAACTGTAAGAGTTGTATGTAGAGATTATAGCTATGTTGATGGCGATATTATAAAAATATACATAAATGAACAACCTTTAAAAAACAATGTTGTTTTAAAAGGTGGTAATTACATGGTATATTTAGAATTAAATGAAGGCTATAATAGAATTGATTTTCAAGCTTTAAACCAAGGTCTTTCAGGACCAAATACGGCTGAACTTAAACTGTATGACGCAAATGATAATTTAATTTCTTCAAATGAATGGAATTTACTTACCGGACAAACTGCAACCTTAGGCGTTATTTATAAATAAATTAGTTTATGGTTTTAGCTGCTTCTGGAATTATTTTGCAACACCAAAAAATATTATTACTTCAACGAACAGACTATATACCAAATTATGCTGGTTTTTGGGGGTGCCCTGGTGGAAGAGCTGAAAAAAACGAAACTGCAGAAGAAAATGTAATTAGAGAGGTAAAAGAAGAATGCAATTTAGATTTTAGGCCAACAAAAATAATAAAAACTGGTATTTGGCAAGAACGAAAATACTACCGGTTTTTAGGTGATTGGTCAGGTGAAATTAAAATTCAAGAGGAAGAAGTGAACGACTTTAATTGGTTTACTTTTGAAAAAGCAATGCAGCTTCAATTGTCTTTTGATTACAAAGAAATCATTGAACTTCTTCATAAAAAAAAGTTACTTTGATATAACTTCATAATTGCCAGTATTTTAAATTTTAACAAATTCTTAATAATACATTAACATTGTTAAGTGTAACTTTTCAGTTTTATTAGCGTCTTTAAATTACATGATCGTACCAATCAATAACTAACAATCAAACAATATCAAAACAATTCATTCTCATACTGTACCAAACAACGTTGAAAAAATTCGTTTACAAGATTATGCTCCCAAAGTATTCAATTTATTTATCCCGTCAAATAGTGGTGTAAAAAAAGCCATTAAACGAGGACAAATATTGGCAAACGGAAAAACTGCAGAAACTGGGACATGGGTAAATTACGGTCAAGTTTTAGAATTAATTGAAGATCCAACTAGCAAACCAAAAGTTTTTGAATTTGATTTAGAAGTTGTTTTTGAAGATGAACACATTGCTATAATAAACAAACCTGCTGGAATAACTGTAAGCGGCAATACTTTTAAAACTGTTTTTAACGCCTTGCCTCATAATTTAAAATTAAGCGCTGAACCAGATGCCCTATCATCGCCTACACCAGTTCATAGATTAGACAATCAAACATCTGGATTGTTACTTATAGCAAAAACAAAAACCGCTCAAATTGAGCTTGGAAAACAATTTGTAAATCAAACCATTCAAAAAAAATATTGCACCATTGTTATTGGAAAAATTCGTGCCAATCAAACTGTTAATACAACTGTCGACAACAAAGATGCTGAAACAAGTTTTGAAATTTTTCGCATTGCAAAATCATTAAAGTATAAGGAATTATCTTGTTTAAAAGTATACCCAAAAACGGGAAGAACGCACCAAATAAGAATTCATTTAGCATCTATTGGACATCCTATTTTAGGAGATAAATTATATGGAAATCCTGAAACCGTTCACAAAGGGAAAGGACTATTTTTAGCAGCTTCTGAAATTAAATTTTTACACCCTAAAAGTTTTAAACCAATGGTGATTGCTATTGATGTACCCCAAAAATTTCATTCATTATTAAGTCGTGAGAAAAGGCGTTGGAATACTTATAACTTGAGTTAAATCTAAAACAACTACCTATCCATAAAGAAAGTTAGCTGCAATTCTAAGCAAATAAATCATTTAAAACTTTCGCCAAACGAATACCTCCTTTTTGCAATTGAGATCTAGCCATTTCAAAATTAGTATACATATAATTGTAGCCAAGCTTTTCGCCAACCTCAGCCGAAGCGTAAACTTTAATGGCATATGTTTGGGTATCATTCACCCAATCAACAACGGTTCCTTGTTGTAAAAAAGCAACTTGCTCTTTTGATATTTTATTAGCATTTTCAGCAAGCTCCGTATAAGTCATATTGTAATGCTCAATCATTTTAGAATCCCAAACCGAATGTAAATTGGTTCCACTTCCAAACCATTTTACCTGAACAGTATTACCGCCTTTATCTTCCTTTCTTCCAACGTGCATAGGCTGATGTAAATCTCCCATAAAATGAACCAATAATTTTAAGTAAAACACTTTTTCTTGTTTTGAAGTGCTTTCATCCAAAATAACCGATTTACATTTTTCAATTCCTGTAACCAAATCGCCTTTAGTGTTCTTTTCAGAATCCTCATACTTAACTCCAAAAGGCATATTTACATAATGCCAAGTATAAAAATCGTTATAACGTTTATCTGATTTAATATCATCTCCAAAAGTAGACACCAAAGCCAAACTTTCACCATTCAACAATTCTGCAATTTTTCGTTTGGTTTTTCCTTTTAAATAATTATCAGCAATTTTTCCAATTGTTCTATGACCCGTGGCTCCCCAATCTGGATTTTCAGCTTTAATTGTTGAACTAAAAAGTAATAATGCTGTTATAAAACAAAGTATTTTTTTCATTTTGTAAATCTTAAATTTTCGTAAAGATAAAAATAAAGTTCATTAAATATTTGGAAATAACAAAAAATAAATCATATCTTTGTGATATCATTTTAATATCATTTTAAATCACACATCATGACTGAAGAAAAAATCATAACACTATCAAACGGCTATTTCATGCTTGTCTTATTACTAATTTTCATTCTTGGAGGAATTTCAAGTATTGTAACCGGACTGATTCCCATATTTTTTATTTTTTTACTCTTAACAATTGCCACTATACCTGGTTTCTTTTTAGTAAATCCAAATACTTCGAAGGTAATTTTGCTTTTCGGTAAATACATAGGTACTGTAAAAGAAAACGGTTTTTATTGGGCAAATCCATTATATCGCAAAAAAAGCATTTCATTAAGAGCTAGTAATTTTGACAGCGAACGGGTTAAGGTAAATGACAAACTAGGAAACCCTATTATGATAAGTACTATTGCCGTTTGGAAAGTTAAAGACACATTTAAAGCTGCTTTTGATGTCGACAATTACGAAAATTTTGTTCGTGTACAATCTGATGCTGCTGTTAGAAAACTAGCAAGTTTATATCCATATGATAATTTTGAAGATGATGGTCAAGCCGAAGAAATTACATTAAGAGCAAGTGTAAACGAAGTAAGCGAAGCATTGGAGAAAGAATTAGCTGAACGATTAGATATGGCAGGTATTGAAGTTTTAGAAGCCCGTATCGGATATTTAGCTTATGCACAAGAAATTGCAAGTGCTATGTTAAAACGCCAACAAGCTACTGCAATTATTGCTGCTCGTCATAAAATTGTTGAAGGCGCTGTGAGTATGGTTGAAATGGCTATTAATAAATTAAGTGAAAAAAATGTTGTGGAATTAGATGATGAACGTAAAGCAGCTATGGTTAGTAATTTAATGGTTGTATTGTGTTCTGACAAAGATGCTTCACCGATTGTGAATACAGGAACTTTAAATCATTAAAATGGTTTCATTTCTATTGTATATTTCAGTTATTATTTATTCACTTTTAACTATAATTTTAATTCAATATTTTTAATAT
>JADWMI010000266.1 GCA_015767395.1 Bacteroidota bacterium
ATACTTTAAAAAACATTAAAAAAACAGCTGAGATTTTAAAGTTGCCAGCTCTTGGAATGGTTCCAAAAATTTTATTAAATCCCAATACTGGTAATTTTCCATTTATACAAAATCGTTTGGTTGAAATTATAACGCAGCATATAAAACAATTTTTTAGCATTCAAAATTCTAAGAATCCGATAAAAACGATGCTATTTATAAGCACTAGGGAGATGGAAGGGAAATCTGTTTTGGCTGGTAATGTCTCAAAAAAGCTAAAAGAAGAAGGCAAGAAAGTGTTGTTTCTAAATAATTCAATCCTACAAAAACCAATTCAACAAGAAAGAAAACGTAGTTTCTTGAATAGGTTTTTAGGATATTCAGATCCAAGAATAGCTATTGACAGCTCTTTCTTAGCTGATCCTTCTGAATATTTAGATGCTTCTGAATATTTTCAATACACGATTGATGAAAAATTTGATAAAGTAAAGAACTACCATGATATTATTGAGCAAAATGGCATTGAACTGGATTGTATTCCTGAGTATGTGATCATAGAATTACCCAATTTAATTAACAACAATTATCCAACAGAATTAATCAAAGCGGCCGATTTATCAGTTTTAGTATGTCGTTCAAATAGATTGTGGACAGAAGCAGACCAATCCGTATTGGATAACATTCTGCCTTTTACAGGATCTAAATTGAGTTTTATTGTTAATGGCGTAGCAATTAAAGAAGTTGAAGCATTGATGGGTGATTTGCCTAAAAAAGGGAGTGAATTCAGAAAAAAAATAAAGAATTTTTTGACTTTTCAATTTTTTTCTAAAAACCAACTATAACGAATCCTCTAAATGGAAAAACTCAAAAAAATATTACGTGAAGACAATTTTCTTTCCTTAACAGGAAATGTTGTTATTGCGATATTGGGTATTGGGGGGTTTGCTTTGCTAACCAGGAGTTTATCAATGGATGTTTTTGGGCAATGGGTTTTATTTATTGCCGCTGGCGGGTTTGTAGAAATGTTTAGGTTTGGCATTACCAATACCGGTTTGATACGGTATTTATCTGGTGCCGATGATGCTTTAAGAATAAAATTAATTGGATCTAATGCTTTAATTAGCCTGAGTGCAACAGTTGGAATAGCCATTATTTTAATTTTATGTCATATTATTTTTAATGAATCTATCAGTAATTCTGGTTATGGTTTGTTTTTTAAATGGTATCCGTTATTGGCATTTTTAAATCTGCCTTGGAACAACGCTTTGGTTGTATTGCAAGCAGATAGAAAGTATGGACAAATTTTATTGATAAAAGCAATAAATAGTGGTGCGTTTTTTTTAGTTATTCTGGTTAATTTTTATGCCTTGGATATGACCCTCACGCAGTTGATTTTGGCATTGCTTATGATCAATACAATTACTTCAATAGTTAGTGTAATTTCGGGATGGGACGGTTTAAAATATATCACAAAGGCTTGTACAGAAACCAATAAAATTTTATTGAATTTTGGAAAATACACCACATTTACACTTATAGGAACCAACTTACTGAGAAGTGCAGATACCTTAATTATTAGTCTTAGTCCGTTAGGAAATGCTGCTGTAGCGCTTTACAGCATTCCACTTAAACTTACTGAATTACAGCAGATTCCTTTGCGAAGCTTTGTTGCTACTGCATTCCCTAAAATGTCTAAAGCAAGTGTTCAAAATAACATTGAAGAAGTCAAAGATTTGTTTTACACCTATGCTGGTGCGCTTACGTATTTATTTGTATTTATCAGTTTATTCACTTTTGTTTTTGCCGAATTTTTCGTGCTATTATTGTCCGGTAATCAGTATTTGGAAACAGATCCCGTTACTGGATTTAATGTGGTAAATATTGTTCGTGTATTTTCAATATACGGATTGTTATTACCAATAGACAGGATGACTGGCATTGGGCTTGACAGTATTAACAAACCCAATATCAATGCATTGAAAGTTTTATTTATGGTTATCGCTAATATAGTGGGAGACTTGATAGCCATTTTTGTATTCAAATCTTTACTACTTGTAGCAGTGGCATCTATTATTTTCACACTTGTTGGGATATGGTTGGGTATGTATTTTTTAAATAAAGAATTGACATTGTCTTACAAAAATATTTTTTCAAGTGGTATAAACTTCTATACCGCTCTGTTAAATAAAGCAAATGATACTGTTTTTGTGGGGTATATTAACATGCGTAAAAAACGAATTAATGACTAGCGATACCATAAATCCATTTGAAAAATATTCTGGGTCGGCTAATATCGTTAAACCAAGGGCTATTGTATTGTTATTGGTGGCGATTGGTTTATTTGCTGCCATACTGGCTAAAATGGAAGTTTTAGGTGTGGGTCTTTTATTTGCGATTGTATTTGGAAGTGTTTATATGTATCTATTATTCAAAAACCCGATTATTGGTTTTTTTACGGCTATAGGGCTTAATTTTGTATTGCTTGGGTTGGGGCGCTATGTTACAGGATTACCATTAGGGTTCGGGATAGATGGGATTCTTGTTTTAACCTACCTTGCGCTATTTTTCTCAAGGTTTAAAGAAAGAATTGATTGGTCTCCGGCCAATAAAGACTTAACAATTTTGTCCGCTATATGGTTAGGATATTGCATTTTACAAATAGTGAATCCTGAAGCTCAAAGTATGGCTGCTTGGCTTTCTGGCAGGGGTATTGGGTTTTATTTCTTTTTGTTTGTCACCCTTACATTTATGCTTATTAACACTCATAAAAGATTGGATTTATTGCTATATGTTTGGGGTGCTTTCTCCATACTTGCTTCCATAAAGGGAATTGTTCAATTGTTTTTTGGGTTGGATGCAGCAGAGCAGGCCTGGTTAAATGCAGGAGCAGCCCAAACACATGTTCTATTTGGTAAATTAAGGGTTTTTTCCTTTTTCAGTGATGCGGGGCAATTTGGTGCAAATCAAGGATTTTCGGCAGTAGTAGCCATTATTTATGCTATGACTAAAAAGGGCATGCCTAAAATATTTTTTATTATAGTTGGGGTATTGGGCTTATATGGCATGGTGATCTCTGGTACTAGGGGTGCTATAAGTGTTCCTTTAATTGGTTTTATGACCTTTTTTGTGCTCCGAAAAAATGTACGGGTTATGGCTAGTGGTATTGTGTTTTTAATGGTGGTTTTTGTGTTCTTTAACTATACCACCATTGGCCAGGGTAATGATCAAATAAGAAGAATGAGATCTGCTTTTGACCCAAATGAAAAATCGCTTCAGGTAAGACTTGGCAACCAAAAAATACTTAAAGACTATTTGGTCTCAAGACCTTTTGGAGGTGGTATTGGCCATGCCGGTGATAAAGCACAGCGGTTTTTACCAAACGCATTTCTTTCACATGTGGCTACAGACAGCTGGTATGTTTTAATATGGGCAGAGTTAGGCGTGGTTGGTTTATTGTTTCATTTATTTATTTTGATATATGTTATAGGCAAAGCGTCCTACAAAGTGTTGTTTAAAATTCGAGATCCAATAACAAAATTGAAGATGAGTGCTCTGATTTCTGGGATGGCAGGCGTTATGGTAGCGTCCTATGGAAATGCGGTATTTGGAGGGATGCCGACGGCCTTATTGATATATGCTTCCATGGCAATTATGTCGAACCCAGAAACATTTGAAACCGATATTGAAGAAACCGATATTGAATTAATTAAATCTTAAAGTGCTCTTAATAAGCTAACAAAGTATACGGCCTCTTAGATTAAGATTGTGAATTACAGAAACGTTTGTGATTCAAATAAAACCAACTATTTCAAATCAACTATTTAATTGGAACCCCTTAGTTCATTAAAAAAAACTAAAATCTTTCATCAATTTTTCCTTTCCTATTAGCGACGCATTCCGTTTTTTGGAAAACAATTCTCTTTAATAGAATCATCTCTTA
>JADWMI010000267.1 GCA_015767395.1 Bacteroidota bacterium
AGTCCAAGAAGAATGACAGGTTGAACAGCTTACATTTTTATGAGCATTGTCTCGAGAACAAATTTCAGATTGTGGATTTAGGGGATGTAATTCACCATCTTTTTTACCAATCAAAAAAGCATTTCCCAAGGAGTCTATAAAAGTGTTCACCAAAGGATGCTGATCTTTTTTAACAGCTATAATCTCTTTATCTGTATGTTTATAGTCTCTATGCAAAAACACCAACAAACTTTCTCTATCTAAAGAATCATATGGAATGGTGTTGGGTTTTTCTTTAAAATGACAATCAGCGCACTGTAATTTTACAGCTTGTTCTTCATGTGTGTATAATTTTCCATCACCCATTACTTCGTGGGACGAATGACAATCTATACACAACAAGCCTTTTGTATGGTGCACATCTTCTTCTATGTATTTATACACACGCTTGTCTTCTAAAACCCTGAAACCTTCTTTATTTACAATTTCACTTTCATCAAACAAGGTTTCCCGAAATCCTTCATAATTGGTTGAAATTCTACTAGAACGGCTGTGACAACCAAAACAATGTTCGTTTTTCACAAAAATATCAGTTGAAGGATGATGGATGGGTAAATCCTTTTTATCTGAAGTAATATAGGATTCTAATTCCTTCTTAGCTTCATCAGAATAATTTAAATGACAGGCATTACAACCTCCACCTCTGCTCAGTTGTGTAATTCCTCCAAATTCCTTTTTTTCAGCTCCCAAATGACAATTGGCGCATAAATCTCTTAAATGTTTTTCAGATGGTGAATTTTGAATTTGTTGAATATGATAATTATAATCAGGTGAATCAGCCTCTCCAAAAATAAATTTATCTACAGCAACCAAACCACTATTGGTAGTCATTAAAGAGTTTTTAATTTTATGCAATTCTTCTGGATGACATTTCCCACAGGTTTCTTTGGCATCATTTAAATTCCCTGGAATTAGAACCATTCCTTTATGAGATAACTCTTTATCTGTGGAAGTCGTATTTCCTAAATGACAACTCGCACAACCAATCAGTGCTGGATTGTGATATTCAGAATATCCTTTTGTATTTTGATGACACTGCAAACAACTTTCAGAGCTAACTTCCGCTATTTTAACGTATTCGGTATCAGAAGTTGTTGTACCATTAAAAATTTCATTCTTATTAAGAAAAAACAATAGTAATAAACCAACAATAATCAATGTGAAAAACCAGAATATTGAACCTTTTTTTTTCATAAAACATAGTAAGAAAACAAAGTTACAATAATTTATTATCTACCTATAAAGTTCTAACAAACACAATCATCTGATTCCCAATCACAAATCCTACTTATGTAACTTTTATCACATATAATAAATTGATTATCAATTACTTAATGTAACAATTATTACCGATTTAAGCCAATTTATATGACTTATATCATACTCTAAACTTCTTGCTGTAAATATCTTTACCCCAGAAAAAATAAAATTTTATGACTACTTCAAGAAGAAAATTTATAAAAATTTCTGCTTTAGGTTTAGGAGGCGTTGCAGCAACAACCGGTGCTTTAAATATGTTTAGTTCAAATTCATATTTAGATGTACTTGTAAAAGAAAATGTTGCAAAAAAATTCAAAAGAACTGCTACCTATTGCGAAGTTTGTTTTTGGAAGTGCGCCGGATGGACTTATACAGATGAAGAGGGTGCAATAAAAAAAATAATTGGTAACGATAATGATCCACATTGTTATGGCCGTTTATGCCCTAGAGGAACTGGTGGTGTTGGAATGTATAATGATGAAGACAGATTAAAAACACCTTTGATTAGAACTATTGTAAATGGTGAACAAACTTTTAGAGAAGCTAGCTGGGATGAAGCCTTAAATTTAATTGCTGAAAAATTTAAAGGAATTAAAGAAAAATACGGAGCGGAATCTTTAGCTTTATTAAAACACGGTTCTCCTGGAAAACACTTAGAACACCTTTTTAAAGCTTATGGCTCTGACACTATTGCTGAACCTGCTTATGCACAATGCAGAGGTGCTCGTGAAGCTGGTTTTGCTTTAACATATGGATCTTGGATAGGTTCACCTGAACCAACAGATATTAGAGATACTAAATGTTTGGTATTAATTGGGTCTCATATTGGTGAAAATATGCACAACTCGCAGGTTCAGGAAATGTCTGACGCGATTGATAATGGTGCAACTATTATTACCGTAGATCCTCGTTTTTCAACAGCTGCCAGCAAATCTAAACATTGGTTAGCTATTAAACCAGCCACTGATATTGCATTAATGCTTGCTTGGATGAATGTAATTATTGAAGAAGGTTTATATGATAAAGATTATGTAGCAAAATATACAACTGGATTTAAAGAACTAAAAGAGCACGTTTTAAATTTTACTCCTGAATGGGCTTATGGAATTACAACCATTGAACCTGAAGTTATTAGAACTACGGCTCGCGAAATGGCGCATGCATCACCATCGGTAATTATACATCCTGGACGTCACGTTTCCTGGTATGGAGATGATACGCAACGCGCAAGGGCAATGGCTATTTTAAATGGCCTATTAGGTTCTTGGGGACGTAGAGGTGGTTTCTACTTTAAAGAAAGTATTAAAGTACCTAAATTCCCTTCACCAAAATATCCACATCCAAAATGGGATTGGAGAAATATAGGAGAGAAATATCCAATGGCTCAAATGGGAATTACTACTGAAGTTATTAGAGCAGCCATTCCAAGTGAAGACAATAAATATCCTGTAAAAGCAATGATGGTTGCTGGAACAAATATTACAAAATCAATTCCTGAGAAAAAATTGCTTGAAAAAGCGATGGATGAATTAGAGTTTATGGTAGTTATGGATACCATGCCAATGGATGTTACTGGTTATGCCGATGTAGTTTTACCTGAATGTACCTACCTAGAACGTTACGATGGAATTCGCTCTGCAACAAACAGAGAACCTTCTATTGCTGTTCGTATTCCTGCTGTGCAACCAAAATATGATTCTAAACCAGGATGGTGGGTTGCAAAACAAATTGGTGAACGCTTAGGTTTAGGAGACTATTTCAATTACAACGATTATGAAGAAGTAATTGAATGGCAATTACTACAAATGGGTACTTCATTAGATGAAATGAAAAAGATTGGTGTAAAAAATTACCCTAGAAAATCCGGTTCATTATATTTAAAAGAAGATGAAAAACATGAATTCCCTACGCCTAGCGGAAAAATAGAATTGTATTCTAAAGAATTAAAAGATTTAGGATTTGATCCGCTGCCTAAATACACAAAACATCCTGAGCCACCACAAGGTTTTTATAGATTGAATTATGGTAGAGCTCCAATGCATACTTTTAGTAGAACTGCTAATAATCCAAATTTAAATGACCTTAAAAGTGAAAACGACTTATGGGTAAACCCTAAAGTTGCACGTATTCTTGGTATAAAAACAGGTCAAGAAGTATGGCTGAAAAATCAAGATGATATTATTTCAACTTTTGGAATAAAAGTCAGAGTTACTGAAAGAGTTCGTTGGGATTCCGTTTATATGGTTCACGGTTTTGGACATAATAACAAGAAATTAAGTCGTGCTTTTGGCAAAGGCGTTAACGATACCCAAATGGTTTCTAAAACAATGATTGACCCAATTATGGGAGGAACAGGAATGAGAGGTAATTTTGTTGAAATTTTAACCGATAATCCACATAAAAATACGGAGATATGAGATATGCAATGGTTATAGACACATTAAAATGTGTTGGTTGTAGCGACTGCGTTGTTGCTTGTCAAACAGAAAACGACGTACCTATTGGGTACTGTAGAGATTGGATTACTGAAACCGTAAATGGTGCATATCCAACAATAGAATTGGAATTAAAATCAGAAAGATGCAATCACTGTGAAAATGCACCTTGTGT
>JADWMI010000268.1:0-2194 GCA_015767395.1 Bacteroidota bacterium
AAGATATTTTTATTCTTTGGATATGATGCGGAAATTGTATTGAAGAAAAAATAAAACTAATAATTGCATTTATTTACATATAATTTTATATATTTGCAGTGAACTTAAAAACAAAACAAATGAAAACTATTTATCAAAAACTCGCACAAGCAAAAAAAGAAATCGGTGCAATTTCTAAAGATTCAAAGAATCCATTCTACAAATCAAAGTATTTTGACATCAACCAATTATTACAACACGTTGAGCCGGTCCTTGAAAAATACGGCTTAATGGTTATGCAACCAATTGTTGAAGGAAAAGTTGTTTCACTTATTATTGATGTTGAAACCGGTAATGATTGCAGAAGTGAAATTCAATTAACAGATGAACGCGATCCACAGAAAATTGGTAGCCAAATTTCATACTTTAGAAGATATACACTTTCTTCACTTTTATCACTTCAAGCCGAAGATGATGATGCAAATAAAGCTATTCCAAAAAAGCCAACTGCAAAGAAAGTCTTTTCAAAAACTGATGCTGATGGTGAATTTCTAAAAGGAACTTCAGTTGAAGAACTTTCAAAGAAATACATTATCACAACTGAACAAATAAACAAATACAAATCATTAACTAAAAACAAATAACAATGAAAACATCACTTTATCAAATCGAAAACGAACACCTTGCATTAATGAATCAAATTGAAAATGCTGAAGGTGAAATTACTGAAGAAATTGCGGAACAACTTGAAATTAATGAAGGCCAACTTCAATCTAAATCAATCGCATATTTATCAGTAATAAAAGGAAAGGAATCTTTCAACACGCAAATAGACGAAGAAATAAAGCGTTTACAAGCAATGAAAAAGCGAAATAATACACTTGTAACGAATTTAAAAGATAGGTTGCTGGATGCGGTTAAATTGTTTGGTGACTTTGAAAGCGGTTTATCTTCATTCGGAACGCGCAAAAGTTCAACGGTTGAAGTTGAAAATGTGAACGCTTTACCAAAAGAATTTAAAGTTATTAAAGTAACTGAACAAGCGGATAAGGCAGCATTGAAAAAAGCGATCAAAGAAGGCCAGGAAATAGAAGGTGTTTCAATAATTGAACATTTTAACCTAAAAATTAACTAAGAATAAAAAAAAATCGTACAATATAATTAAATAAAACAACAATTCAAAGAGTGTATAACAACCAAAATCAAAAACTATGGAAAACAAAGAAACAAAAGAAGAAGAAAGCAACGGTTTATTATTAATAAAATTCCTTTTAGGAGTTGCCGGTGTATGCTATATGATTTATGTATTAACAAAATAAACAATTAAAATTTAAAATTATGAATTTAGAAATCAAAGGAACAATTAAAACAATAGGTGAAACTATTGAAGGCGGTAAAGGTGATAAAACTTGGCAAAAAATGTTTTATACCATTGACACCGGTGAACAGTATGATAATATTATTTCATTTGAAATATTCAGCGCGGACAAAATAGAGCAATTTAGAAAGTACAATGTTCTTGGTGATAAAGTAACCGTTCATTTTAATATTAAGTGCCGGGAATGGGAAGGAAAATATTTCACAAACCTTTCATCTTGGCGATGTGTTAAGGATATTACAGAAACAACGGAAGCACCACAACCAGTTGAAGAAGGTTCTGATGATTTGCCTTTTTGATTAGCTGAATTTAAAAAAATAGGATTTGAACCAATAGAAGGGAGTTGAAACGCTCCTTTCTTTTTAAAACTAAAAACGTATGTATCAAGCACATTATTTAACAGATGCCGGAATAAAACAATATAAACGGCAAATTTTAGGATTTAAAAACCCTTCAGAAATTCAAAAAGAAAATGAAGTTGTAATTGCTAAAAAGATTTCCAGGATTGTATATTTATATCTTGAAATTCCATTTGAAGGTTTAAAGGAAAAGAACCGAAAAGAAGAAGTTATTTTAGCAAAGCATTTTTCAATTTTTTATATGAGAAAACTTTTTCCAACATTGGCTTATGAAACAATTGCAAATATTTTTGGATTTAAAACTCACGTTGCAGCCAGACACGCATTTATGAAAATTAGCAATTTCATTTTAACGGATTCAGAACACAGAAACACAAAGGAATATTTAGATCCAAAAATCAAAGAATTATTGAAATAAATTTATATCTTTGTACGGTAGTCAATTCTTAGCGGTTTTGTTCAATGAGGTTTTCAAGTT
>JADWMI010000268.1:2204-3909 GCA_015767395.1 Bacteroidota bacterium
TTGCAGCACGTCACGCATTTATGAAAATTAGCAATTTCATTGTAACCGACCCGGAACATAGAAATACAAAAGAATATTTGGACCCAAAAATTAAAGAATTATTAAAATAAAAACAAATAAAATGATAACGGAAGAACAATATTTAGCAAGTTTAAAAATAGTTAAAACCTATTTAAAACAAATCGAAAAAGAAATTGAACCAATTAAAAAAACTTCATTTGAAGAATTTAGGCAAAAAATAAAAGATGACAATTCGTATTGGCGACACAACACAATCAGATTATTAAATTGTTTGAAAGCAAATAAAGAAAGATATGATTGTATTGAAGAAATAACAAAAAATGATTTTTTGCGCGGATATAGAAACGCTGGTGTTCAAACTTGGAAATTATTTACAGAAATCAGAGGTTTTTAATTAATAAATTTCTATCTTTGCCGAGAGCGGATAGATTTTGAGTTGCTCCTTAATCGAACCGTAGAAGTAGTGACTACTTTCCGACTCTCTTTTTTCACTACATTATTTAAATAACTACACAATGTCAAAAAGAAAAGCGTTTAATTTTTATGTATCATATTTCGATACGTTCAATGAATTATCTGATGCGGATAAATTAAAGTTTATTACCGCGCTTCTAAACAAACAATTTCTTGGAATTGAACCCGAATTAAAAGGAATATCAAAACTCGCTTACAATAGCCAAAAACATTCTATTAACCAGCAAGTTGAAGGCTATGAAAACAAGACAAAACAAAGGCTAAATAAAGGGGGTGCAATAGGGGGTGCTGAAGGGGGTTCGGTACAAGAGAAAGAGAAAGAGAAAGAGAAAGAGAAAGAAGAAACTATTAATGAGAGAAAACAAAGTTTTCGTAAATCATTATCTTTTTATAATAAAGAGAATCCGGATAAATACCCTAAACAACTTTTTATCGACTTTGAAATGTATTGGACTGAACACGGGCCGAAGGATAAAAAGATGAAGTTTGAAAAACAAGGTTCATTTGGAATACCACAAAGACTTTCAACCTGGTTTAAAAGAGATTTAGACGGCACTTACAAAGCTAAAGTTAAACGCTTAAATACTTTTGACTAATGAAGAAAGGATTTAAACTAACAAAAGCGGTTGAAGTTACTGAAGCATTAATTGAATACCGCGACAATTATAATGATAGAGGCAAGTATTTAGGTTTTGAGAATCTTAACGATCTTTACACAATGCAACTTGGAACGTGTACCGATTGGACCGGATTCCCAAGAAGCGGAAAAACGCAAGTATTAATGGAATTACTTTTAAACACTTCACTTTATTACGGTTGGAAACACCTTGTATATTTTCCCGATGTTGGAAGCAATATTGAAATAATTGCTGATTTACTGCATAAGAAAACCGCGAAATGTTTTAATCCAAAATATAAAAATGTTATTTCAGATAAAGAAATTTACCGGCAAACTGAATGGTTGCTTGAACACTTTAAAGTTTTAACGAAAGCCGATGTGAAAGCAAAATTAACTCCTTTTGAATTTTATGATTTGGCCGCGAGTATGAAAGATGAAATTCAAACGGCTTCAATTGATTCCTGGAAAGATATGAGTCACCCATACAATGAATATGGCGGTTATGCAATGTATTTAGAAGCGGTTTTACCTTACAGAAATCAAACCGCTGAAGATAACAACCTTCACATTCACACCGTAATTCATCCAAAG
>JADWMI010000269.1:0-3542 GCA_015767395.1 Bacteroidota bacterium
TAATTCGTTGGTAAAGAAAGTGACAAAGCACCATCAAGAACAACATATTCTCCAGTGAGTAATAATTTCCCGTTACTGTAAAATCTATTCACTTTGTTCTAACTTATTTATAGCTTCAATAACAGAACTATGTGTTACGACATTAGTTTTAAAGTGTTCTACCAATGATGATTTTTCATTTTCATTAAGGTTATGCTGGTTTAAAATATTCATCAAGTGCATTTTCATATGTCCTTCTTGAATACCTGTTGTAGTTAGAGAACGTAAAGCTGCGAAGTTTTGCGCCAATCCGGCGACAGCAACTATTTGCATTAATTCTTTAGCCGATGGTTTACCGAGCATTTCTAATGATAACCTCACCAAAGGATGCAAACTTGTTAAACCTCCAATGGTTCCTAATGCCAAAGGAATTTCCATCCAAAATTTAAAAATACCATTCTCAATTTTAGCATGGGTTAGACTACTATATTTTCCGTTTCTGGAAGCATATGCATGGATAGCAGCTTCAACGGCGCGAAAATCATTTCCCGTAGCTAAGACTACTGAATCTATGCCATTCATTATGCCTTTATTGTGAGTGACAGCTCTAAAAGGCTCTACTTCAGCAATTTTTACCGCTTGAATAAATTTTTCAGCAAATGCTTCAGATGATACGTTTTTATCTTCGTTTAATTCTTCAATTGGACAGCTAACTTCTGCTCTTACCAAACAATCAGGCACATAATTTGAAAGAATACTCATGACGATATTGATGTGAAAATCATCTAATTTTTCAGCTTCAACTTTAACTGTTTTAGCAAATTGTTCTAAACACGAATTTATAAAATTAGCTCCCATGGCATCAACTGTTTCAAACGTTGCATGCAATTGATAATAACCTTTTATATCATTTGTTTTGTCGCGTAATTCAATATCTAATATTCCACCACCGCGTTTATTCATATTTTTGGTAATGACTTCTGTATCATTTATTAGTTTCGATTTTACATCTTCAAAAAATGTTTGAAGAGTATCGAATTTACCATGATACATAAAATGAACCTGACCAATTTTTGTTGTCGAAAGCACAGCGGTTTTAAATCCACCTCTGTCAAGCCAGAATTTTGCGGCTTTACTTGCAGCTGCAACAACCGAACTCTCTTCAATAGCCATTGGTATGGCGTATAAGGTGTCATTGATTAAAAAATTTGGTGCTACACCAAATGGTAGGTAATAATTGGAAATGGTGTTTTCAATAAATTCGTCATGAAGTTGTTGTAGCTTTTCATTTGAATTCCAATATTGTTTTAATAAATTTTGGGCTTCTTCTTTATTCTTGAAATAAGTATCAGTAATCCAATCAATTTTTTTGGATTTAGACATTTTTGAAAAACCAGAAATAGCCTTACTCATGAATTTCTATTTTAAGATAGCAAAGATAGTATTCTTAAGAGTAATATGTTTAAGCACTTAAGTTTATTGATGATTTAACTGTTAATATTTACGGTTTTTTGCATAATTTTTAGTAAACTTGACAATGTTTTGTAGAAAAAACAATTTTAACGAAATATTTAAAACTTTCTCTATTTGTTTGTTTTTTAATTACTACTCAAATGTTTACACAAACAAAGGAAATTTCATTTAGAAAAAACACTAACTAACAACTTATTTTATGGCAAATTCAGCTACTATTAAACAGAAAGAACTCTTTGGACATCCAGTCGGATTATTTGTTCTCTTTTTTACCGAAATGTGGGAACGCTTTTCCTATTATGGAATGCGTGCTATTTTGGTTTTATATTTAGTTGGGCTAACAACCGATTCCAATTCTGGTTTAGGATGGTCTAATGGGGATGCTTTAGCTTTATATGGATGGTACACCATGATGGTGTATGTAATGTCGATTCCAGGAGGGATTATTGCCGATAAGCTTTTAGGTCAAAAAAAGTCAGTACTAGTTGGAGGGATTTTATTGGTTTTAGGACATAGTATATTGGCAATAGAAGCAATGTGGGCTTTTTATACTGGATTAGTTTTAATAGTTTGCGGTGTGGGTATGCTTAAGCCAAATATTTCTACCATGGTAGGAGGCTTATATAAACAAGGTGATATTCGTCGTGACAAAGGCTTTACTATTTTTTACATTGGTATTAACGTTGGCGCATTTTTGTCAAGTATAATTGTTGGTTATGTTGGTGAGGTTCATGGATGGCATTATGGATTTGGTCTGGCTGGAATTGGAATGTTTCTTGGTTTGGTTCAGTATGTAGCTGGACAAAAACATTTAAAACATGTAGGAAACTTTTTGGGGGCATCTAAAGATGGGGCTGATAAAGAAGCAATGAAAAAACCTCTTACAAAAATTGAAAAAGATAGAGTAATAGTCTTACTCCTTTCATTTTTATTAGTAATTGTTTTTTGGGGCGCATTTGAGCAAGCGGGGGGCTTAATGAATATTTATACTTCCGAAAAAACAAATAGAATGCTAATGGGCTGGGAGGTTCCAGCGACATGGTTTCAGTCTTTAAACGCGCTTTTTATTGTTGTGTTAGGTACAGCGGTTGCTGGATACTGGGCTAAAAGAAAATTAAACAATAAGGTCTCTACTTCTCTATATAAAATGATTTTAGGTCTAATAATTATGGGACTAGGCTTCTTTTTTATGACTGCAGCTACAGCGCAATTTGAATCTACAGGTTCTTCTGCGATGTATTGGTTGGTATTAGCATATTTGTTTCATACTATCGGTGAGCTTTGTTTGTCGCCTGTGGCACTATCGTATACTACAAAATTAGCTCCAGTTAAATATGCGTCTTTAATGATGGGTATTTATTTTGCAATGACAGGATTTGGTAGTAAACTGGCAGGACTGTTAGGAGAATGGTCTGAAAGCCTTGGAGAATATACCATTTTTACAGGTATTGCAGTTTTTTGTGTTGTATTAGGGTTTTTAGTGTTAACAATAAGAAAAAAACTGGAACACTTAACACATGGCGCTGAAGATGATGAGCATGTGATTCATGATGAGGCCGAAGGATTTGAATTGGCAGATAACTAAACCACCAAATTATGAATACAGATATTGAAAATTTATTTAAAGATAAAGTTTTAGGGCATCCGGCAGGATTGTTTGTTTTGTTTTTTACTGAAATGTGGGAACGTTTCTCATTTTATGGCATGCGAATTTTATTGGTGCTATTTTTAACAGCTCCAATTTTAAGTGATAACCCTGGATGGGATTGGCCTCGAGAACATGCTTTAGCATTAATTGGAACCTATGCTTCTTTATTATACTTAACACCAATTGTTGGAGGTTGGGTTGCAGATAAAATTACTGGTTATCGCGTTGCAGTAGTTATTGGTTGTTTAATTATGACTTTGGGTCATGCATCAATGGCCTTGGAAACAACGATGACTTTTTATCTTGGGCTTGCTTTATTGGTTATAGGTACAGGTTTTTTTAAGCCTAATATTACTTCGATAATTTCCGAAATGTATAAAGGCAAAGAGTCTAAAAAAGATGGTGCTTATACCATTTTTTATATGGTAGTTAATTCCAGTGC
>JADWMI010000269.1:3552-3902 GCA_015767395.1 Bacteroidota bacterium
GTGCGTTTTTCGGAATGATGCTTTGTGGTTATTTGGCTGAAAATTTTGGTTGGTCTTGGGGATTTGGTCTGGCTGGGATTTTTATGTTTTTAGGAATGCTACAGTTTTGGTTTGCTAAAGATCTTTTTGGAAGTATTGGAGCGAAACCTAGCAAAATTAAAGAAGTTGAATTACCTCAAAATATTAATGAAAAGAGTGTGCAAATTGAAGATGATACAAATATTGAAATAAAATTAAATCCGTTTACAACATTTGATAAAATCCTAATTGTATTATCGTCAGTTGGAGGCTTGTTGTATTTGTTTAATGACCCATTAGAGAAAATAGGTAACATAAATATAGTTCCCTTT
>JADWMI010000068.1 GCA_015767395.1 Bacteroidota bacterium
CAATTTTATCCATAAAATAACGGTCGTGAGAAACGACTAATAAACACCCAGGAAAGTCTAACAAGAAATTCTCCAAAACATTTAAAGTAATAATATCCAAATCATTGGTAGGCTCATCTAAAATTAAAAAATTTGGATTCTGAATTAAAACAGTACATAAATACAACCGTTTACGCTCACCTCCACTAAGTTTTTCTACAAAATCATACTGTCTTTTTCTACTAAATAAAAATCGTTCTAGCAATTGCGCTGCCGTAATGCTTCTACCTTTTGTAAGTGGAATTTGCTCACCGTATTCTTTTATTATTTCAATTACTTTTTGACCTGGTTTCGGGTTAATTCCGTCTTGTGTATAATATCCAATTTTTATGGTTTCACCCACCACCACTTTTCCACTGTCAATAGGGATTTGACCATTAAGAATATTTAAAAATGATGATTTTCCTGTTCCGTTTTTCCCAATAATTCCAATACGCTCACCTCGCAAAAAATTGTATTCAAATTTTTCTAAGATCTTTAAATCTCCAAACGATTTTGACACCTTATGAAATTCAATAATTTTAGAACCCATTCGCGCCATATTTATTTCTAACTGAACTTGGTGATCGCTTCTACGCTTATGTGCAGCTTCCTTAATTACATAAAAATCATCAATTCTACTTTTACTTTTAGTCGTTCGGGCTTTTGGTTGCCTACGCATCCAATCCAATTCTTTTTTAAACAAGTTCTTAGCTTTATCAACAGTAGCCTGTTCTTGTTCAATTCTAGCTTCTTTTTTCTCTAAATAATTTGAATAGTTTCCTTTATAAGTATAAAAACCACCATTGTCCAATTCAACAATTTCATTACAAACACGTTCTAAGAAAAAACGGTCATGCGTAACCATAAATAAGGTGATTTTTTCTTTTTTAAAGTATTCCTCCAACCATTCAATCATTTCTAAATCAAGGTGATTGGTAGGCTCATCTAAAATTAATAAATCAGGCTTGTGAATTAATATGACGGCTAACGACAAACGTTTACGTTGTCCACCGGAAAGTGAACCTACTTTTTGGGTTAAATCCTCTAATTTTAATTTGAATAATATTTGCTTGTATTGAGTTTCAAAATCCCAAGCATTGATTTGATCCATTTTTTCAAAAGCAATTTGATATGCTTTTTCATCTTCAGGATTGTTCAATGCGTTTTCGTATTCCTCAATAATTTTCAAGGTCTCATTATCCGAATCAAAAATAGTTTCCTCAATTGTTAAATCTGGATTCAAGGTTTCCTCTTGTGATAAATACTCGATTTTTAATCCTTTACGAGTAATTACCTGCCCAGTATCAGAACTATCAAGTCCTGCAATAATATTCATCATTGAAGTTTTTCCAGTCCCGTTTTTAGCTATAAAAGCAATTTTTTGGTCTTTATTTATTCCAAAAGATATATTATTAAAAAGCGTTAACTCTCCAAATGATTTTGATATATTCTCAACCGACACGTAATTCATTCCCTATAATTTTAGCGCAAAACTACGCAAAATAAACGCTTAAACAATAAGTCCGTGATGAGGCACCCAAAGCCCTAGATCTCTTAAACGATTTTTCACTCGGATTGTAGGGGGGAAACGATTTGTCATTCCTGCGAATGCAGGAATCCATAAGTAATAAAATATGTAATTATCGAACTGTACCTAAACCGTATTTCTAAGGATTTTCATTGTCTTATTTTAATAAAATAGTATAGATTCCTTCCTTCGCAGGAATGACATTTCTTTTTGATACAATCAATTACTTTAAAAAACGTATTTTTAGCAATCAAAATCTGACAATGTTAAGCGTCCAAAATTTATCAATTTCTTTTAGTTCAAACAATGAAGTTACCACCGTTGTTGATAATATTTCATTTGAATTGGCTTCACAGCAAATATTAGGTATTGTTGGCGAATCGGGAAGTGGAAAATCGGTGACCTCACTAGCTATTTTAGGGTTACTTTCAAAAAATGCGCAAGTTTCAGGAAATATCTTTTTTAACGCTACAAATTTAACAACAATTTCAGAAACAGCGTTTAGGAAAATTAGAGGAAATCAAATTTCTATGATTTTTCAAGAACCAATGAGTTCTTTAAACCCTAGTTTAACTTGTGGTTTTCAGGTACTAGAAATTTTACTTCAACATAAAAAAATATCAAAATCAGCTGCTAAAAAAGAAGTGATTGAATTGTTTAACAAAGTGAAATTACCAAGAGCTGAAGTAATTTTCAATCAATATCCTCATCAAATTTCTGGCGGACAAAAACAACGGGTAATGATTGCCATGGCAATTGCTTGTAAACCTCAGATTTTAATTGCTGATGAACCTACAACAGCCTTGGATGTGACGGTTCAAAAAGAAATTATAGACTTGTTAAAAGAGCTTCAACAAGAAACCAAAATGAGCATTATTTTTATTACGCACGATTTGGCTTTGGTTTCTGAAATTGCGGATACTATTTTGGTAATGTACCAAGGTAAGATAGTTGAACAAGGTGAAGTTCAGGAAGTTTTTAAATCACCTATTCATAATTATACAAAAGCCCTGATAAATTCAAAACCAAGTTTAACCGAGCGTTTAAAAAAACTACCAACGGTTAAAGATTTTATAGAACAAACCATTCAAAAAGAGGTTTACACAACTGAAGAACGCACTAAATTTCATCAAAATATTTACAATAACAAACCATTGTTAGAGGTCAATAATTTAGCGACCTACTTTAATTCAGACAATAGTTTTTTTTTGGGAACAAAAAACACTGTAAAAGCTGTTGATGACGTCACCTTTCAACTTTTTGAAGGTGAAACTTTGGGTTTGGTTGGTGAATCTGGTTGTGGAAAAACAACATTAGGCCGTACTATTTTACATTTAGAAAAAGCCACCAAAGGAGAAATCTATTACAATCAAAAAGATGTAACAACACTTTCAAAAAAAGAGTTAAAAAACTTCAGAAAAGAAGTTCAAATTATTTTTCAAGATCCATTTTCTTCCCTAAACCCAAGAATTCCAGTAGGAAAAACCATTATGGAACCTATGATTGTTCATGGTATTTTAAAAACTTCAGCCGAAAGAAAACAATATGTATTTGATATTTTAAAACGTGTTGGTTTAACTGAAGAACATTTTTATCGTTATCCACATGAATTTTCTGGGGGTCAGCGTCAACGCATAGGAATTGCCAGAACAATTGCTTTAAAACCAAAATTAATTATTTGTGATGAATCTGTTTCAGCCTTAGATGTTTCTGTTCAAGCGCAGGTTTTAAATTTACTAAACGAGTTGAAGCAAGATTTTGGTTTTACCTATATTTTTATATCACATGATTTGGCTGTTGTAAAATATATGGCTGATCAATTAATAGTCATGAATAAAGGTAAAATTGAAGAAATAGGAGATGCCGATTCTGTTTATGAATCTCCAAAAAAGGCATATACTCAGAAATTAATTGAGGCCATTCCAAAAGGAATTTAACTTCAATAAATTGTATATTGCACCGATATATGAAAAGCACTTTTTTATACGGCATCATGATTCTTGGAATTTTATCAATTTCAAAAGTCACTTATGCTCAAGAGAAAAGTCTTCAAGAAATAATTACGGGAGAAAAGGACACTAGAAAAGAAGATAACGACCTACAGTTCCAAACCTTTTTTTTTGAAGCACTAAAACAAAAAGCAATTAATAATTTTGGAAAAGCCATTGAAAATTTAGAGCAATGTTACCAAATTGATTCAACTAGTTTAGCTGTAGAATTTGAATTTTCTAAAAATTACTTGTCACTTAAAAATTATTTTGAAGCAACAATATTCATAAATAAAGCGCTTGAAAAAGAACCTAAAAATGTGCATTTACTAAAACACAAGGTGTTGGTTTTCAAATCTCATAGGAATTTTTCAGAAGCCATAAAAATTCAAAAACAACTTATTGAAATAAATCCAAAATACACTGAAGATTTGGTGCTTTTATATATTCAAAATAAAGAATATGAAAATGCAAAAAATATCATTGTTGAAGTTGAAGAAAACGCATTATCATCAACAAAAATAATAGGTTATAAGAGATATTTAAAAAGTAGGGAATTAATTAGAAAAAATATCACTACTTCAAAAAAAGTTGCTGTTGAAAGCGCCAATTTGGAAGTTCTAAAAAAGCAATTCGAAAAAACAAAAGCATATAAAACCTTACAAGATATATTAAACAACGAAACAGAAAACGCCCTTTTTGAATTGTTATATACCGACAGTAAAAATGGTTTGGAATTATTCCCAACGCAACCTTTCTTATATCAAATGAATGGAATGGCCTTAAATAAATTGGGGAAATATAATGACGCAATTGCCGTTTTAACTATTGGTATTGATTTTGTAATAGACAATAATGAATTGGTAGCAAATTTTTACGAGCAACTATCCATTAGTTATGAAGGTTTGAACAACAAAAATGAAGCTTTAAAATACAAGCAAAAAGCAACACAATTAAGACTTGAAAAGTAAATGAAATATTATTTAAAATTAATGCTTTTGGGGTTTTTGGCAATTACGTCGTGTAAATCCAAAAAAAATCTAATTGAAAACAATAGAATTGAAGTCGTTTCGGTAAAAAAAATCATCAACAAACATTATGAGCAAGGTTTTAATAAAAAAACCATTGATGCCAAGATAAATACAAAGTACAAAGATAAAAACACCTCCGCTTCAATTAGCATTAAAATGCGTTTAGAAAAAGACAAAACTATTTGGATAAGTGCTACAAAACTCAATATTCCAATAGCAAAACTATTAATTACACCAATAAGTGTTCAATACTATGAAAAATTAAGTAAAACTTATTTTGTAGGAGATTTTTCCTTGTTAAGCAAATGGCTAGGTACTGAATTGGATTTTGAAAAAGTTCAGAATTTATTACTTGGACAAGCTGTTTTAAATTTAAAAAAAGAGAAGTATGATGTGGAAATCATCAATAACTCCTATGAATTAAAACCAAAACAAGACAATAATTTATATGGAATTTTATTTTTTATAAATCCCGAAAATTATAAATTAGACAAGCAAGAAATTCGCAATCCTAAAAAAGAACAATTATTGGCAATTTCATACCCAAATTATAGTGAAATAGAAGGAAAACAATTTCCAAAGAATATTAATATTGAAGTTATTGACGATAAAAATCTAACTTCAATAAATATGGAATATAAGACAGTTGAATTTAATAAAAAATTATCTTTTCCGTTTAAAATTCCATCAGGTTATAAAAAAATTAGTTTAAAATAATGCAGTTCAAATTTAAGTATTCTCTTCTTTTTTTAGCACTAATTTTTAGTGTTAACTTAATGGCACAAACTTCACGTAAAGCATTAGAAGCTCGTAGAATTCAACTTCAGAAAGATAAAATTTATATAAACGCCCTACTTTCGAATACCAAAAGGGCCGAAAAAAACTTGTTGATTGAGTTGATAGATTTAAATAAAAAAATATCGACAAGTGAACAGTTAATAAGGGCTATTGATAGAGAAGCCAAAGAATTTGGAAATGAAATTTATAGAAATCAACTTGAAATAAACCGAAACAGGCGTGATTTAGTAGCTTTAAAAAAGGATTATGCAGCTATGATATACAAATCATATAAAAGCAAATCTCAAAATAGTAGAATTATGTTTTTACTGTCTTCAGACAACTTTTTTCAGGCTTATAAACGGTTTCAATATATGAAACAATATACTTCTTTCAGAAAAATGCAAGGAGAAGATATTCAACAAAAAACAATAGAATTACAAAACTTAACGGATTCTTTAAAAGTTAAAAAGAAACAAAAGGAAGCCCTTTTAAATGATAAAAAAGGAGAGCAGTCTCGGATTGAAAAAGAGAAAAAACAACAACAAATTGTATTAAATAAAGTAAAGCAGAAGGAAAACAAATACGAAAGACAAATTAAAGGTTTTTTAAAAGAAGAAAAACGCATTGATGCTAAAATTAATAAAATAATAAGGGATGCAATTGCCGCTTCAAACAAAAAATCTAAAGGCGTAAATTCGGTTTCCGGTACCTTCACTTTAACTGCTGAAGCAAAAGAACTGGCTGCACAATTTACTTCAAATAAAGGAAAATTACCTTGGCCCGTTGAGAAAGGATATGTTTCATTGTATTATGGAAAACAACGACATCCAATTGTTAGAACAACTACTATTCAAAGTAATGGTGTTCGAATTACGACAAGTAAAGGGAGCGAAGCCAGAGCTGTTTTTAACGGAACGGTATTAGCCGTGCAAGTAATGTCTGGAAATAAAAAAGCTGTTTTAATTCAACATGGTAACTATATATCTGTTTATAAAAATTTAGAAAATGTAAATGTTAGTACTGGAGACAAACTAAAAACAAAACAAGTTATTGGAACTATATTTACAGATAAAGTTACTGGTAAAACAATATTAGGTTTTGTACTGTCTAAAAATACAACAACTGAAAATCCTGCTTCGTGGATTTATAAAATGTAAAACAATAAATCTGTAAGTTATTTGAATAGGATAATTACCATTATTTTATTGAAGAATGTAATGGGTTATTATTCTAAAAATTATATGGTTCAATCTTTTTTGAATCCCAAGATTGGGTTTTATTTAAATTTATTGCTTATTTTAACATTTAAATTAATTATTAATGTCTTTACTAATATTCTACGCTGTAGTATCCATTTTTTTCTCGTTTCTATGTTCCATTTTAGAAGCTGTTTTACTTAGTATTCCTTCAACGTTTATTACCATAAAGAAACAAGAAGGGAAAAAATTTGCTACAACTCTTGAGCGTTTAAAAAAAGATGTTGATAAACCGTTAATTGCAATTTTAACTCTGAATACAATTGCACATACTGTAGGTGCAATTTTAGTTGGTGTACAAGCTGAAAATTTAGATTTTAAAATAAATATTTTAGGGGTTAATACCGTTGGAATCGTTTCAGCTATAATGACTTTTTTAATTTTAGTAGTTTCTGAAATTATTCCAAAAACCATTGGCGCAACGTATTGGAAACAATTGGCAAATTTCACATCTAAAGCATTGGTCATATTAATATTCCCTTTAAAATGGACAGGTATTTTATGGTTGCTGCAATTAACAACAAAACTAGTTGGTGGTAAAAGTGCGCATGGCTCTATTTTAAGTAGGGAAGATTTTCATGCAATGACAGATTTAGCACAAGAAGAAGGTGTTTTTGAGAAAAATGAAAGTGCCATTATCAAAAATTTACTAACTTTTAAAGAAGTTCAAGCCAAAGATATTATGACACCAAGAACGGTTATGGTTACAGCTTCTGAAAACACTTCCATTAAAACCTTTTTTAACGAACATCCAAAACTACATTTTTCAAGAATTCCTATTTACAAAGAGAATTCAGACAATATTACAGGCGTAATTTTAAAAAATGAAATGATGGAAGAAATTATTAAAGGAAAAGGAGATCAATTACTTTCAACTATCAAGCGGGAAATACTAGTAACCAACCGTAATTTACCAATTCCAGATTTATTTGAAAAGTTTATTTCACAACGTGAACATATTGCTTTGGTTGTTGATGAATATGGTGCAACAAGTGGATTGGTAACTATGGAAGATGTTATAGAAACATTATTAGGGTTAGAAATTATGGATGAAAGCGACAACGTCGCTGATTTACAGCTATTGGCTCGCAAAAACTGGGAAACACGCGCACAAAAGATTGGCTTAATTAAGGATAAAAATGATAAACCTGAAAGTTAAAATATTTTCACAAGTTTAAAAAAGTTATTCTTTTTCCTCCGTATATTCATCATATAAAAAGTTGTTATATGGAAAACGTGCAATGTGTATTTTTTTCACTTCTTCAAAAACCTTATCTTTAAATTCATCAAGATTTTCTTTATTCAACGCTGAAATAAACAAACAATTATTATCTAGTTTATTCATCCAGGTTTTTTGCCAATCAGCCAAAGTGTAATGAACTTTTGTTTTTTCAGTTACTAAATCATCATCATCAATAGTTTCATGTTCGTAAGCATCAATTTTATTAAAAACCATCAATGTTGGCTTATCTGCACTTTTAATTTCGGCTAAAATTTTGTTTACAGAATCTATGTGATCTTGAAAATTTGAATGAGAAATATCAACCACGTGCAATAACAAATCTGCTTCACGAACCTCATCTAAAGTAGATTTAAACGATTCAACCAACTGCGTTGGTAATTTTCTAATAAATCCAACAGTGTCTGTTAATAAAAAAGGAATGTTTTTAATTACGACTTTTCTAACAGTGGTATCAAGCGTAGCAAATAATTTGTTTTCAGCAAAAACATCGCTCTTACTTACAACATTCATTAAGGTAGATTTCCCAACATTTGTATAACCAACCAAAGCAACTCGCACCATTTTACCACGGTTTTTACGTTGCACCGCCATTTGTTTGTCTATGGCCTTTAATTTTGACTTAAGCAACACAATCTTATCCCTAATAATACGTCTGTCTGTTTCAATCTCTGTTTCCCCAGGTCCTCTTAGACCGATCCCCCCTTTTTGGCGCTCTAAATGCGTCCAAAGTCTGGTTAATCGAGGTAATAAATATTGGCATTGTGCCAATTCAACCTGGGTTCTGGCATAGCTTGTTTGCGCTCTTTTCGCAAAAATATCCAAAATTAAATTGGTTCTATCAAGGACTTTACAATCCAATACTTTTTCAATATTACGTAATTGAGAAGAAGAAAGTTCATCATCAAAAATTGCTGTTTCAATTTTGTGAACATCCATATAGGCTCTAACCTCTTCCAACTTACCAGTACCAATAAAAGTTTTAGGATGCGGCATTTCCAACTTCTGTGTAAATCGCTTCACTGTAACTCCGCCAGCTGTCAAAGTTAAAAACTCCAATTCATCTAAATATTCATTAGACTGTTCTTCGTTTTGGTGCTGAGTCACAACACCTATTAAAACAGCTTCTTCAGATGTTACTTTTCTTTCTTCAATCATATTGCAAATAGCTTTTCCTACTTTTATTTTAATTACAAAAAGAAAAAAACGCTTTGGTTTCCTTCAATAATTTCCACAAAGATACAAATACAATGCTTAACAATAATTTTGCTATTTCTCATATTTTAACACTCAAGGCATTAATAGTAAATCTGATTCGATTGCTTTTTATACCCTTTATTTAAAAATAGCATCAAGCCATATTTAAACAATATCTTACTCTTTATGTATAAAAAAAATTAATCATAAAAAAACCCAAACCTATTTAGTTTGAGTTTTTTATGATTTTAATACTGTTTTCATCCTGCAATTATTTTTAATGGAACCGTGTAAATTTTATCTCTTTCTCCAGGCGTGTTAAATTTTTTATAATTTAAATTTTTTCGGATATAATTTACAATTTTTTTGTCCTTACAGCCTGCACATAAAACAACAATTTCTCCTTCTGAGTTAAATGTAAATTTTAATACAACATTCATGTCATTCTCAACTGCGAACGTTGGTGATTGTAATAGTTTTACAATTTCATTTCTAATTTCTTTTGATGGACTCTCTGGTTTATCTGTATTAATTGCAAATAAACTTGCGGTTCCAATTACGAAGGCCAATGCCAATAGTTTAAATTTTCTCATAATAAATAGGTTTTTGGTTCAACATTTTTGTTTGTTATCTCAAAGTTATATTTAAAGGCTCTTGAAAACGCTTTAAATCAACCGATTAACAAATGTTTAACCAAGAATACTCCCTATTTTATACCATAATTTATCATCTATATTTGTTAAACAAACTTAACTAACTGATTTCCTTTTTATTACACAATTAATAAATGGTTTAATCATCCCTTAGAGCATTTATTTATTAACTTAATTTATGTTAAAATGATTTTTTAGCATAAATTATTAGAACTTCAAATAGGTGTTTTTTTTAAAATAATTTTCATTCTTTTTATCTTGAAATAAATATAATGCTTCGGCAGCCCTTTTTATAGTTGAGTTTAAAAAAGCACTAAAAAAATATGCTTAAAATTATAGGTGCTTTAATTTAAAATGGTATTTGTTAGAATAATTTTATGCCACATTTATATTCAAAAAAAAAGCTCAAATTTTAAATTTGAGCTTTTTTCTGAAT
>JADWMI010000069.1:0-1278 GCA_015767395.1 Bacteroidota bacterium
CAATACTTGTTTTGTAATTTCCAATATTATATCTTATATCTGTATTTTGGTAATACGATTTGTCACCTGTAAAACGTTCGTTTCTGTAACCGCGTAAACCATCTTTTCCACCAATACTAGCACCATGATAGAACTCATAATCACTGCCAATTATTATATTTCCTTTAAATTTTGTTGCTAAAACTACTTTTCCGTGTTTGTCTAATTTATAGGCAAAAGCCAATGACGGAGTGATATAACTGAAGTTACTGTCATTATTTAAGTTAGATTTCCAACCTGTATCTAAGGTTGCGATCATTCCTAGGGATGGAAATGTTTCATTGTCTTTATTTTCATATTTGTAAGATGCATTTATGCCAACATAGTGTTGTCTTTCTTCAGAAATATTTGGTACAGTTTCTATAAATCGCCCCTCCGTTTTTTCAACTTCTACACTTTCATATAGCACTCCAGCGTCAAATTCTCCACCCATTCTACCTTTCCATTTTAATGAAGGATAGGCTATTCTGGTACTATAACGAACTCTGTGATAATCATCATCATCATCAAGATCTTGTTCATAATTATATGTTTCGTTACCTAATCCATAAAAGTTTACACTATAATTTGGACTAGTGATATGTGCTTTTAAATAAAAATTCCAATTTTTAAGAATAGTTGCAAACTCTCCTGAATAAAAAATGTCAAATCCATTTGTGGCAAAATAATAGAACGCCTTTAAAGTATGTTGTTGTGAAAAAGGATTTCTATTATAGCCATATCTTGTAAGGATTGAACTAACACCTAATTTAAAGCCATCATCGGGATTGTAACCTATAATTGGCAAGATGATATTTCTTTTTTGAATATATTTTTTATAATTATAAGTGTTCATTTCATAATTATCTGATAAATGTATTTTGCCATTCTTTGTGAGAAATGTATTTTCTTTAGATTTAAAATCATACATTTTCACCTTGTTTCCACTTTCAATTCGATATTCATCGTGGTTTTGACCTCCAACTAATTTAAGTGGAATTACTTGTTTTTTTTCTCCAATTACTTCAAAAATATCATCATCATCTAACCCATATACCCAAAGTTCTTTGGTAGCTTTTTTGTCATAAACACGTTCTTGAATTTTGGAACCTTTTTTACCATCTTTAATATTATAGATGGTAATCTTAGTCTGTCCATTTGTTAACCGATCAATAATAAACCAGTTGTCTTTATCATTTCCTTTTACAATATGAAAGCTTTCTAAGTGATTATTGTACTCTTCAATAATTTCAGGTAATA
>JADWMI010000069.1:1378-10119 GCA_015767395.1 Bacteroidota bacterium
TGCTCTCCTATAAGCTTCCTCATCTACATAATTGTTATCTGATTTTCTAAGTTTTTTAAGTAGATCGTCTGTACTTATTAATTTATTAGAAAACCCAAAACTTTCTTTATCTCCATGTCCAGAAGCAGCTCTCTCTTCAATCATGTACAATTCATCTCCAAAATCATGATTAAATTGCTTCAAAGCTGGTTGTTTTGGAACATAAAACAATGTTGGGTTTGTGTGATAAATACCAACAACATCAGATAAATCACCAATAATAAATGTCGCATATGGATGAGTGGGAGTAAAAAAGTCCATCATTAAACCTTCAGTCTTAGTGTCATCATATAAGCCTTCTATATATTCATTTTTAAATAGACCCGTTTGAAAATATTGTGTTGCACTTTTTCTAAGTGCTCTCATTACATATTCACTTCCTTTACTATCCGACATTCGTAGAGATCTAGATACCATCCCTCCACCAATTCTTGTCGGTGTAAGACCACCATAAAGTGTGTCCAATAAAACAGTTGGTGCTTTTACGTCGATTCCATAAATTTTTCGGTAATGTTCTCCCATATAAAAGACAAAGGATTTATTTTTGGTTACTTCTTTTAAAGTATATATGGAAGCTGAAATTGAATCTGGAAAGGATTTAAATTCGAATGATTCATTTTTATATTGTGTTAATTTATCAAAAATTTGAGTTTTAAAGAGTAATGTTCGTTCTCCATTATCTTCTGAAAAATAAGAAACTATAGAAGTTCCATCCTTTAAAATATCCAATTTAGCATATCCAAGACCACCATATGAAAATGTGCCACCAACACTATTTCTCACAGCTAAACTTTTAGAGCCAGCACCACTAATTATTTGAGGTTTATTATCTTTTACAATATGTTGAAGTGTATGTTCATGGCCAGATACAAAAACAATTCGATCTGATTTCTGTGAAAATGTAACGATACGTTCTTTCAAATCCAAATACAAAGCATTTTGCATATCTTGGGGTGAAATGCCACTTGTTTTACGCAAGAAGTTAATGACCGTGCCTAAAACAGGAACTGGAACGCCATTGTTTGCAGGGTACAATTGTTGTTTCCAAGAAAATTGTCCACCATGAGAACCATTAGAAAACATAGGATGGTGCATTGCAATAACCGTTGTTTTGTTTACATTTTTTTTAATTAAACTTTCAAGCTCAAGAAAAAATTGCTCCCTGGTTTTTATTTCACAATCATCATTCATGGTTGGATTATTATTCCAGTTTTCTAAATACCATTGTGTATCGACTATAATTAAAGTAAGATTTTCATTAATATTTATTTTTTCTAAAGGACAACCATTTCTAGGTAAAAAAGCATCTTTGTCTTTTAAGGCTTTGGTGATATATTTTGCTTCACGTTCCAATCCTTTTATGCCATCAGAATAATAATCATGGTTTCCAGGAATAAAAATGGTTTGCCCATCAAAATTTTTTGATAATACTATTTGTTGGTCTAAAATTTCTTCGGCATGTGCACGTTCGGGATGTTCCTTTTTAGGCATTCCTTTATCGTAAATATTATCACCTAAAAAAAGGAGTGTAGCATTTTCAGAAGATTCTTTTAATTCTTTTTGAAGTACTTGATAATGTTTGTTGAGTAAAGTTGAATCTGCCTTTCCAGCATCGCCAATTAAGTAAAAAGTATGATCAACCTCTACATTGTATTCACTATTATCTTTATTTTTAATAGTTACAGAATCACTATATTGTTTCTTATAGCTGGCACAGTTAACTATAAAAAAGCTTAGCAATAAAAATGAAAGTTTATCAATATTAAATCGACTCATTATTGGTAATTAAATTTAAGGTTTAAAAGTACATAAAATTATGTACTTTTATTGTTTGTTTTTAAATTGAAGAAATGGTAAATAATGGTTTTTTTAAAGAGGTAAGAGGTTATGTGTTTAAATTGTTTAAAAGTAACCTTCCAAGTGCAGTAGTCTATCATAATTTTGATCATACTGTTGAGGTTGTAAATGCTGCCTTTGAAATTGGTACTGCTGAAAATATTTCAGATGAAGAGATGAAAACATTGCTAATAGCAGCATGGTTTCATGATACGGGAAATATAAAAAGTTATTTAAATCATGAGGAGGAGAGTAAAAAAATAGTTTCCAATTTTTTAAAGGATAAAGGTTTTGAAAAAGATCAAATTTCAACAATTTCAGGGCTAATAGATGCAACTAAAATGCCTCAAAAGCCTAAGAATAAGTTAGAGAGAATTATTTGTGACTCAGATTTAGTCCATTTAGGAAAAAAAGACTTTAAAGAAAAGTCGGAGCTGTTAAAACTAGAATGGGAATTATTAGGTTATAAAAATTCGTCAGAATTTGATTGGTGCTTTGAAAATGAAAATTTTTTAACCACACATTCATTTTTTACGGATTATGCCTATGAAAATTTTAACAGCCAAAAAACAAAAAACCTGTTGAAATTGAAGAAAGATTTAAAGAAAATGAAAGACGGAAGTGAAAAAAAACTCAAAAATAAATCAACTAAAAAAGAAATGAATCCTGAAAAAGGAATTGAAACCATGTTTAGGGTTACCCTTAGAAATCATATAAATCTAAGTGCTATTGCGGATACAAAATCAAATATTTTACTGTCGGTAAGTGCAATTATGATGTCTATAGTACTTACTACATTGGTTCCTAAATTAGATAAACCAGACAATTACTATCTAATTTATCCAACAGCAATTTTTCTTTTTATAACAGTAGTTACAATTATTTTTTCAATTTTAGCAACCCGTCCAAAAGTAACTTCAGGAAATTTTACAAAGGAAGATATTGCGAATAAAAAGGTAAATTTATTGTTTTTTGGAAATTTTTACAAAATGAGTTTAGAAGAATTTCAAGAAGGGATTTTTGAAGTGATGGGAGATTATAATTACCTTTATAAATCCTTAATGAAAGATTTATACTTTTTAGGAATTGTACTTCAAAAGAAATATAAGTTATTGAGAATTGCCTATACCATTTTTATGATTGGCATCGTAATTTCAGTAATTGCGTTTGTAATTTCTTTTAGTTTAATGAGAGTTGAAACGGGTGCTATATAGGTTAGTTTTCTTGGTTGATAATTTTAAAAACTTCATTTAGCGGGTTATTACTACTTGTATAATTAACGCTTACTCTTAGGGCTTTTAAGCCAGATATTCCTTGTAGATCTTCTAATTCTAAATCTTCAATGGTATCCATTAAATAGTTATTTGATTGAAGATATTTAATATGTTTCATATATTCAATTACATCTTTTGATTGACTATAAATAATTGCAATTTTACCCGGTTGGGTCAAACGTTCTTTAGTATTTTTAATATGAACTTTATCAATTCGTTTTTTTATAATTTCGTATCTAATATTATAAGCGCCATCTACATCAAATTTTTTCTCATCCATTCTAAACTTTATAGCTAGTGGATTACTATGAACCAAAATAAGCGATGCGATTTCTAAAGGATGTGGTAAAGTGTTTTTTAAATCATGCGCAATTTGCTCAACTTCGCATATCATTTGAAGTTGCCAAAGACGTAAATTATGTAAGTATATAGGATCGTACGTTTTATTTTTAGTTAACGATTGTCCTATGTACATATTGTGATCAATGCCATCCGTTTTGTATCGTTCAAAATAATGCGGAAACATTTTTTGAGCCTCTTCTTGTTTAGAGTCAATAAAGTCAGCCAATGTTTCATTTAACGTATTTACGCTTTCATCATACAATTTTCTTTTATCATAAATAACATGTAATTCATCATTAATTTGATCCATATAGTTAGAAATATCCTCTTGTAAAGATTTGTCTAAATTTTTTAAATGATTAAAAACAGGATAAATTTCTTTTTTTAAAAAATCAGTCAAGCTATTTTCATCTCCAGTATTCAGCCCTTTTTTTATGTTATATAGACACTCTTCAATTCTAAAAATTAAATCGTTATAAATAGGTAATTTGTATTTTTCATAAGCTTTTTCTATAATATTTGATGCTAGATTCAATTGTTTAACTAAATCTTCTTGAATAGAAATATTTCTAGCAGTGGAAGAGCCTTTTATATCACTTTGTCCATATAGGGGTGTTACATTTTCAAAAACAATACTATTTAAATTGTATACTTTCTGATGATTTTCTATGCTAAATAAATGTTTTTGTGCTTCCTCTTCAAATTTCCATTTTACTGAAGGGTGGATAGAGGTATAATTTTCTTGAATGATAGACTCTAATTTGTTGTTAAACTCTTCCATAAAGCGCTTTATTGCCACTTTAAAAACAGGAATAACATCTTTGAGCTTATATGCATTTATTGAATTTAATTCATATTTTTTAGGTGAAACCAATTCTAAAACACTTAATAACTCATTGTTTAATTGTAAAGGGACTAATATGATACTTTCAATATTATTGGCCTTTAAAGCTTTATAGAACCCATTAAAATTACTTTGTTTACCATATTTCTCAACATCTGAAATAGCTAATAATTCTTTATTTTCAAATATTTTTGACCTAATTCCTTTGCAAAAGAAATCATCAATTTTATTTTTTTGATCTTTTATATGATTATTAATGAAGCTGTTTTTTTCAATTAACTCATTAAATTCAAAATTTTCTCCAATTAATTCAAATGCTGAAACCCCAAATTCAATAGTTGATGAATGATATAATTTAGCGATACTTTCACTAATTCTGTTAGATGTATCTTGATCGTTTTTAAGAAGGTTTTCTTTTAAGTTAGTTAAGGATTGATCGGTAGTTACATCTACAAGATTTACCATCCCAAAGCCACGAAATTGGTAACTGTTTGGTGGGAATTTTTCTTTCCAAATTGAAATATTATCAAAATTATCAAGTAATAAATGAATATCTTCTTCTGTAAGTTTAGGAGCGTTTTCTAATGGAGTTACTTTAAAAAAATCACCGTTAAAAAGTGTTTTGTAATTTTTTATTAAACCTGTGCTAGTTGGAATGTCATAATAAAAAGGTCTTCTAAAATCTAAATCTACATTATAACAATAGCCTAAAATAAATGTACATGAAAGTATGTACATATTATCTTCATCAAAATTTCGAAGTTTTAATTTATAATTTTCCCCAGCATCATCTAATAATTTTTCAAACCGTTTTGAAAGCTTAAAAGTAGTGAATTCAAAAGGTATACTTGCTGCTTTTATTTCATTTGTTTGCAACATTTCTGGAAATAAAAGATCTAGCAAACTATCAATTTGATACTTGTATTTTTCTAAATTTTTGGGGTTCTCAAATCCCGTTCTTAATTCAGGATAAGCTTTGTATTCTTCTAAGATTTTTGATGCAGTATCATATAACAAATGATTTTTATTTTCAATTATTTGTTCTAAATATTCAAAAATAGCTTCAAAACTAATTTGTAATTTTAAAGGAAGATCACCGGTTTTGTTATAATTTGAAGGAATAATTTTCATTTAAGTAGTTTTTCTCTATAAGTTGATGTTTTTATACTTTGTCGACTCAAGCTTTACAAAATTACGAATTTGAAACGTAATTTTATTTTCTTAGCTACTAATGTAGCATTGGCATTTCTAAATCTTCGTTTTTTAAAGTAATTATTAAGCAGAAAAAATAGTGTTTTTAGTTGAATCCAAAGCCCAAACTGAATCTAAAGTAAACACCTTCAGTAGCTTTAAAGGCAGATAAACTAAAATTTATAAGTTGTGCGGTATCTATCCATAGTCCACCACCATAAGAAGTTTTCCAGTTTTCGGATACTTCTCCACGATACCAAACTCTTCCGTAATCAAATCCACCAAATAAACCAAGTTGGAAAGGCACTACTTTTGTTTTAAATTTTGTTAAATTATAACGAATATCGGTATTTTGATAGTAAGATGTATTTCCTGTAAAACGGTGGTTGTTATAGCCCCTTAATCCATCTATACCTCCAATACTTGCTGCATTGTAAAACTTAAAAGTATTCCCAATTATGATGTCAGCTTTTATTACTGTTGCCAATACCAATCTTTTGTTTGATGTTAAATTGTAATTAAAACCAACAGAAGGTCTAATAAATCCATTGTTTTCTTTTTTATTGGTATTGACATTTGTTTTCCAACCTAATTCTATTTGTGTAGCCATTCCCAGTGTTGGAAACGAAGTTTCATTGAAATTTTGATAGCTAAAAGAACTTATCAATCCAACATAATTATTTCTATGGCCTTTAAAGTTTGGGGGTATATTAATATTATCTGTTTTTTCAATTTTAAAACTTTCTAAAGAAGTACCAATTTTAAATTCAGATCCCATTCTTCCTCTCCATTTTAAAGAAGGAATAATAGATTGTGTGCTTAGTGGTACTCTGTGATAATCTTTACCTAGTAGATCATCCAAATTTTCAGATTCGTTACCGTAGCCATAAAAATTTCTTGTTGATTTTGGACTTGTTAAATAGGATTCAATTAACAAATTCCATTTTTTATAAACATTTGCAAATTCAGCATCGTATCTCAAATCATAGCCCTTTGTAGAAAAATAATAACCAACTTCAAAAGTATGTTGTTGCGAAAATGGATTTCTTTCAAAACCATATATTGTAAAAATATCAGCAACTCCAATTTTCATCCCATCATCGGGATTTGAACCGAGTATTGGAACAAATTGGTTTTTAGCGTATTTTAATTTTTGATAATCAAAAAGGTTCATTTCATAATCATCAAAAAGACGTTTATTTCCTTTGTCAGTTTTAAAAGTGTTTTCTTTGGTTTCAAAATCGTAAATGGTTACTTTTTTACCAGTTTCAATATTGTATATGTCATTTTTTTGACCACCAGCTATCCGTAATGTGATAACTTTATTTTTTTCTCCAGTAACATTAAATACATCACGACTGTCCAATCCGTAAATCCAAATTTCAGAAGTTTCTTTTTTTGAATAAGTCTTTTCAAAAAGAAGGTCACCTTTTTTATTATTGTTAATTGTGTAAATTTTTATGACTGTTTTTCCCTTCTTCAAGTGCTCAATATCAAACCAGTTGGGGTTGTCATTTCCTTTTACTACGGGATATTTAATTATATATTTATAATATTTTTTAGCGATTTCATCTAAATTATTTAAACGTCCTTTTAGTTTGTCTTTAATTTCTGAAATTGTTTCTTCTTGTACTTCAGAAGGCAATTGAGCCAAAGCATTCTCAATTACTTCATCCGTAATATTTTCTTGAAGAAAATTAACTTGTTCTTTCCAGTCTTTATAAGTGGATTGATTAATCAATGTCATATCCAATGCATGAGCCTTATCATTGAACCATTTAATGTTTCCAATCTTACTATCATATCCTCGATAAGTTTTGAGATTTCCAATTATGCGTGTTAGAACTTCTAAAATAATACCATCGTATTTTGAAAAAGCTTGACTTCTGTCCTGAGAAACTGGTTTGTAAATAGTGTCGTTTTTATCTTGGAATTCTGCCCATCGCCACTGTTCTTCGTCTCGGTTCCAATCACCAATAAGCATGTCAAAAAGGCGGGCTCTTATGTAGGTATCTTCATCTACATAAGAATTGTCAAAATTCCTTAAATTATTGAATAAATCGTTTGTGCTAATTATGGTGTTAGCATAACCAAAACTTTCAATGTCACCGTGGCCAGATGTGGCTCGTTCTTCAATTAAATATAATTCATCCCCAAAATTTGAGTTAAACTGTTTTAGAGAGGATTGTTTTGGGATGTAATATAAAGTTGGATTGGTATGGTATAAATTTGCCGCATCAGATAGTTTAGGAACAGCTAAAGTTATAAATGGATGCGCTGTAGTTGCCAAATCTAACAATAAATCTTCAGTATAGGTATTGTCAAATTCATCCCCAATATCTTGACCTTTATGAGTGATTTCTCGTAAAAATTGTGCCACGTTTTTTTTTCTAGAAGTCATAAGAAACTCCTGACCAGATTTATTAAAAAGATGTAAAGTTTTTGCGCGATTTTTAATTTCGTAGAACATTGGAGTTAATCCATCAAAAAGAGAATCAATACTAGCTGTAGGTGTATTTATTTTAGAGCCATAGAATTTTCGGTAATGTTTTCCCCAAAAGGAAATATAAGAACCACTCTTCGTTATTTGTTTTTCTGAATATACAGAAGTCGATATATTTTCAGGGAAATTTTTATTGTATGTGTTTTTATCTTCAATGGTTTTTTTAGGTTGAAATGCTGTTTTAAAAAGCAATGCTGTTTTGCCATTTATTTCATTATAAAAATAAACCCAAGAAGCGCCGTTTTTATATTTCACCAATTTGGCATATCCCAATCCTCCAAAGGAAAATTGACTACCCTCTATGACTCTTGCTTCGTCTGTTTTAGATCCAGAGCCACTTACTATTTGTTTAATTTGATCTTGTACAATATATTGTAAATTATGTTCGTGTCCAGATACAAAAATAAGATTCTCATAGGTTTCAGAAATCATAATCAATCTTTTTCTTAGTTCTTTATAAAAATGACTTATCATATCTTGAGATGCCAAGCCACTTGATTTTCTTAAAAGATTATATAGCGTACCAAATACTGGTAATGGAATATTTCCTCCTCTTGGATAAAGTTGATCATATAAAGAATACTGACCACTATGAGATCCGTAACTTAATAAAGGATGATGGATGGCAACAACAGTTGTTTTAAGCGTGTTTTTTCTAATTAAACGTTCATATTCTTTAAAAAAGCCCTCACGAGTTTTAATATCACAATCA
>JADWMI010000070.1:0-5751 GCA_015767395.1 Bacteroidota bacterium
ACAGATGTAGCTACAGAAATACCACGTTGGCGTTCAATTTCCATAAAATCGGAAGTTGCTCCCTTTTTTATTTTATTGTTTTTTACAGCTCCAGCTTCTTGTATGGCACCACCAAATAATAATAACTTTTCAGTTAAAGTAGTTTTACCTGCATCGGGATGCGAAATAATTCCAAAAGTTCGTCTGCGTTGTATTTCCTCTAAAAAACTCATCTGTAAAAATTAGTGTGTAAATATATGGTATTCGTGTTAAATTTATTAAAATATGATGGATTAGTGGGTACTTGATATGATTAAAAATACCCCCACAAAAAAATAGTTCACATCTGTAAATTTTGAGGTGCAAATATAGGCTTTAATGTTCGAAAGTTGAAGAGATTGAAAGTCGAAAATTGAATATTAGAAGTAGGAGGCTAAATATGAGAAATAAATATAAATGGAAGGAACAAAGCCGATGAATTTTGATATAAAGATTTATTTAGAAATCCTTTAAGTTTAATCTGTAACTTTTTTTAAGAATTGGTTATATTTGTGGCTATTCAATATTATATGAAAGAAGAACTTGTTGTATTAGTAAATGAGAATGATGAACAAATTGGTTTAATGCCAAAGATGGAAGCCCATGAAAAGGCATTGCTGCACAGGGCATTTTCAGTATTTGTTTTTAATGATAATAACCAGTTAATGTTGCAACAACGTGCAGCCAATAAATACCACTCACCTTTGTTATGGACGAATACTTGTTGCAGTCACCAGCGAGATGGGGAATCAAATTTGGAAGCTGGAGTAAGAAGATTAGAAGAGGAAATGGGCTTTGTTTGTGACTTGGAAGAAAAAACATCCTTTATTTATAAAGCACCATTTGACAATGGCCTAACGGAGCATGAGTTAGACCATGTTATGGTTGGGTATTATAATGATGATCCAAAAATCAATAGGGAAGAGGTTGAAAGATTTAAATATATGACCGTTGAAGAAGTAAAAGAAGATATGGCTTTAAAACCAGAAATTTATACGGAATGGTTTAAAATTATTTTCGAAAAATTTTATGATTATATAAAACATTAAAGATGAAAATAATTGAACTGAAATTTATTGAAAGTTGGGGCGCAACAAGAGAAAAGGGGCGATTAAATTTTGCTTTAAGAACTGGGATTGTTTGGAGTGTTATTACAGCCATCATATCTAAAGTTTTTGAATTGTCTAAACATTCCTTTTCGGAAGTTTATTTTTCAAAATCTTTTTTGAGTTTCTTTGCTTTTTTCATCATCATTGGAGCCATGATTTTTTGGAAATTTATTTGGGAGCATAATGAAAGAAAATACCATAAATTGTTAAAAGAAAAAGAAGATGAAAGTAACAGTTAATAGAAAATCTCATTTTAATGCCGCGCATAGGCTTTATAATGCAGATTGGAGCGACGCAAGAAATGCCACCGTTTTTGGTAAATGTGCCAATCCGAACTATCATGGTCATAATTATGAATTAATTGTATCTGTAAAAGGTGAAATTCACCCAGAGACGGGTTTTGTGATGGATATGAAAGTTTTAAAACAATTAATTGAGTTAGAAATTGAAGAAAAACTCGATCATAAAAATTTAAATGAAGAAATCCCTGAATTTAAAACACTCAATCCAACTGCTGAAAACATTGCAGTTGTAATTTGGAATATATTACGAAGTAAAATTGATGTGAAATTAGAGCTTGCAATTACACTTTATGAAACCCCTCGAAATTTTGTAACCTATTCCGGAGAATAATTAATTATCTTTTTTCTGTTTGTTCAATTCATCTTGTAATTGACGTCTAACCTTTTGCTCACGTTCTAGGGCTGTTTTTCTGTGCGTTTCAAATTCTTCATCCAATTCTTTCAGATCCTGTTTAACTTGAGTGGTAACACTATTACTCATTTTAAATTTTGATATAAAAAACAATAGTAAAATTGTGAGAACTGCAATAATGGAAATTAAAATTGTTTTAAATAAACTTTTTTCTAATTCCATTCCAATAAATGAAATACTTTGCGTTTCATTTTTTAGCTTGAGGATACTATTAGCAGATGTTTTTAATGCAGAATTTAAACTATCAATAGATTTTATTTGAGCATTAATGATTGAATTTGCATTTGTTACTTTTTTATTAGAAGCCGAAATAGAATCTATAACATTGGATTTTAATTTAAGAATCCATTCCGTTTTTACATTTTTATAATCTTTGTAATTATAAGATTTCGTTACTAAGTAATCAAATTGATTGCTTACAGAACCAGTATCTATAAATTTTTTCGTTGTTTGACCAAACAGGATTGTAGTCGTTAAAAAAAAGCTTAATAATATGCAAAATGTTGTTCTCATAATTGTTTGCTTAGGTATTTTATAAAACATAAACGAAGTAAAAAATTACTTATTGTTATAAATGCATTTTTGCGGGCAATTTACTAATTATTTGTGTAAACCGACTAGATTTCATATAATTAATTGATATTTGTTAAAATTTAGGAAATGAAAAAATATATTATTTCAATCATATTGTTGCTAAGTGTTGTTATAATAAGTGCGAAAATGTTTAATGCTACTATGAGGAAAATTGAAATTGGTGATCATGTTCCAAACTTTAGTTTGAGAGATCAGAATAATAAAATATTTAACAGTGATGACAATATAGGAAAGCCGATGATTATTTATTTTTATCCGAAAGATGATACACCAGGGTGTACTAAACAGGCTTGTAAATTTAGAGATGAGTTTGAGAATTTCACAGATTTAGGAGCGATGGTTATTGGGATTAGTGCGGATAATATTGAATCTCATAAAAAATTTGAAGAAAAATATAATTTACCATTTATACTATTGGCTGATACAGAAAATGAAGTACGCTCATTATTTGGTGTTCCTAAAAATCTATTTCTTATTCCTGGAAGGGTTACTTATGTAATTGATAAAAGAGGAGTGGTACAATATATTTTTAATAGCCAGCTTGGCACAGAAAAACACATAGAAAATTCACTTCAAAAATTAAAAAATATATAAGACTGAAAGCATATTATGCAAGCGGCCTTATATATAAAACAAACTTAATGTTTAGATGCTTTTAGAATGTTGTTTTTAAACTGAAACTTAAAAATTGCTTTGCAAATAGTGGAATTGGGCTTATTGTCTTTATGTTTTACTGTTAGTGCTAACTGTAATTCAGCATTGTTAAATATTTTGATTTTAGACTCAATGACTAATTTGTCATCTAAAAATGCGTTTTTTAATATATCCAACTTGTATAATTTAGCTGGGGTATTCATTATATCAGGATTGTTGGCAATTATTGTTGAAGCGAACTTTTCCATTTCTCCATATAAAATAGAAGGAAGCAATGCATTGTGATTGTTAATGTCCTTTTTTGTAACGGTGAAGCAGATTTTTGGGTTTTCTGGAGCAACTTGTAAATTTTTCATAATTTTTGTTTAATTGTATTAACTTAAGGGTATGGGTAATCGTGTTTTTGCATTAATTGTAATTTGATTGAAAAGTATACAATTGGATGTGTAAAGCTGTTGTGTAATGTTTAAGTGTTTCATGATTATTGTTTTTAAATTAAATTTATCGCAAAAAAAAAGGTGCTTTTTGTAAAAGCACCTTTTTTATATTTTTAAAATTGATTTGATCATTTCCTAAAATTATTGAAAGTGCTTTTTTGTACGTAAATATGTTGTTGCTTAAAATTACGTGTAACATACATGGAACGAATCGATTGTATCATCGAAATGAGCGTGTTTAGAATTGTGATATGTACATTGTTTACTTTCATAATAGAATCAAAAATAGTAATAATATTTAAATAGAGGTGAAATTTTATGTTAATTTATGAAAAACTTAACTTTTGTTAATTATTTAACAATAAAATGCTTTTTTTGGTTAATGAATGAGGTAAGTTCAATTTTAAAAAATTAAAATTTATCTTTTAATTTGTCAATTTCTCGTACCTTTGTAAATATTTTAAAATTAGAAAATTATGGCAAGTATTAAAAACTTAAAAAAAGATATTAATTACATTTTAGGTGATGTTATTGAAGAATGTTATACTTGGGAATTATTTAACCCAAAAGCTGATAAAAAGGCTTCTGAAGCAATTATAGATGAAGCAATTGAAGCATTTGATTCTTTGATTGAAATGATAAATGCAAAAGATGTTGAAAACAAAAAAGCTCATTTTAAGAGTGTTGAGGCTTCTTTAGAAGCGACAGCTAATAAATTGATTGAAAGAGTTAATAAACTTTAACTCTTTTTATTGTTGAAATTTGTATTTTTTTTGTATTTTTAACACAATAGATGAACAAAAAAAGCGTTATTAAAATATCAACTAAAAACCCTATAATTTATGCCTAGAGCAATATTTGAGTATACTAAAACCATTCTCGAGAAAGTTAGCTTTAATAAAGAATTATTTAAAAAAGAATTAGAAAAAGCAGTAGATAGGTTATTGCCTTATGAAGTAAAAGAATTATTTTTATGGTTAAGAGAATTTACCTATAACAAACCAGAATTATCAGTTTGTTTAACTGTAATTAAAGTTTAAAAAAAAAAGGAGCGTTAAGCTCCTTTTTTTTGTTGTAAAGGACTTATTATTTTAACGTCGTTAAAAGCAATAACACCTCTTATAACGCTATCAATTACATCCTTGAAAGTTTCTATTAAGTGTATTTTTAATTGAGATTTATGGTAAATTATACTAACCTCTCTGGCAGGAACAGGTTTTTTAAATTCGCGTAAATAAATCTGATCTTTTTCATTTAAATCTAATGTTTGTAGATAAGGTAATAAGGTCATACCCAATCCTTCTTTCGATAACTTAATTAGCGTATCAAAACTGCCACTGTGCAACTGAAAGTGTTGGTTGTTTCGGCCAAAAGTTCTACATAAATTTAAAATACTTTCTTTAAAGCAATGTCCGTCTTCAAGTAATAAAATGTCTTCAATGTTTAAGTCTTCTTCTTCAAGAGCACTATTGTTAAACAATCTATGCTCAGAAGGTACAAATCCAACAAAAGGCTCATAATACAATACGCGTTCTTTTATGTTTTCATTTTCTAAAGGCGTAGCGGCAATGGCAACATCTATATGACCGTCGGTTAATTTTTTTACAATTTCTTCAGTAGTTAACTCCTCTATTTTTAAATTTATTTTTGGGTATTTTTTAATAAACGTTTTTAAAAATAAAGGTAATAAAGTAGGCATTATTGTGGGGATAATCCCCAATTTAAAGTCACCTCCAATATAACCTTTTTGCTGTTCTACTATATCGGTTATACGGTTGCTTTCGTCAACAATAATCTTAGCTTGTTCTATTATTTTGATGCCAATTTCAGTAAGTTGAATTGGTTTTTTGTTTCGGTTAAAAATTTTTGTTCCTAATTCGTCTTCTAATTTTTGAATTTGCATGCTTAAAGTAGGCTGCGTTACAAAGCAATGTTCAGAGGCTATTGTGAAATTTTTGTATTCAGCGACTGCTAAAACATATTTTAATTGGGTTATGGTCATAACTATAAATTTTACCGATAAAGATATTAAAATCATCAATAATAATTATGCTAAATCATTAATTTTTTTGATGAATTTAAAAGAAGGCTAAATAAGAATAAAGTCGAATGTAATCAAACAAATTATTTAAAAAAAAGGAGCAATAGGTTTAACTCCAAAAAGCACGTTTTTTGTTTAATTCATCCTCTTGAGTTTTATATTCTGCAGGTGAAATAACTTTTAA
>JADWMI010000070.1:5851-10084 GCA_015767395.1 Bacteroidota bacterium
TGCGGGAAAGTAATAACCCAACCATCGTCTAAAGCTTTTTTTATATTACTTATGTCTGACATTTTAACTTGTCTATTTACATTTTTTCCTTTGCTTCTCCAAGTTCTTTGTATTGATATTGATCCAATATAGGCGAATATTTTAGGAAGTAATCCAGCCCGCATTGTTTCGGAAGCGGCAATGTAATAGATGTTTAATTTTGGATTCCAAATATATCCTATGTTTTTTATAGTATCAACGCGCCCCTTTAAAGAAGCATTAAAAACATGCAGCATGGCAGCAACATCAGCAAAATATGTTTGGTGATTTGATACGAAAAGCACATTAGCTTCTGGAAGGTTTCTAATAATTTCAGAGCCTTCTATTTGAAGTTTATTAAATCGACGGTAACGTCCGTGAGAAACGATTCCAAAAAAACGAATTAACCATCTTTTTAAAAATAAAATATGGCCAAACGGATTTTTTTTAAAAATTGGCATTTGGTTGGTTTGGTTTTGGTTGTTTTACAAATTTACTATTTTTTTTTATACTTTTTCCAATAACTCTCTAATCTCGCTAAGCATCATTGCAGTTGCTCCCCAAACAATATAATCATTTAATTTAAAGCAAGGTACCACCATGTTTTTTGCATAGGAGGTAGATAAAGTTGTTGATGAAATAGAAGATTTATTTAAAAAATCAGACAAAGAAACTTCAATAAGAGCCGCAACTTCATGATTTTTCACAAAAGTAGGTTTATTATTGAGGCATGCTAAGAATGGTGTAACTAAGAAATTACTGGGAGGGATGTAAACATTTGTCATTTGCTTAAAAACAGCATGATTACCAATTTTGACTCCAACTTCTTCAAAAGTTTCACGCAGCGCTGTGTTTATGAGTGTTGTATCTTTTTCGTCAAATTTTCCACCAGGAAAACTTATTTGTGATGAATGTGTGCCATTATAATTTGCTCGTAAGGTTAATAGAAACGAAGTTTTACCAAATTCATTTGGATAAAATAGGGCTAAAACAGCGGCCTTTTTTGAGTTGTTAGATTCTAGAAGTTCCTTAGAATATGGTTTTCTGATTTTTGGAGCTAATTTAAATTGTGTTTCTAATCCGCCTAATGGTGAAGTAGATAATTTAGGAATAAACTTTATAAAATCATTAAAATCCATTTTTATTCTTTTGTGTAGAAGGTAGGCAATGACAATTTATATCTTACCGCAATTAAACGGATAATTATGATGATTAAAATAGTACTGATATAGATGATGCTGTTATTAATATTATAATGATGTAAAATTATAAAAGAAATTGCACCTGCTATTGATGCTGTAGCGTAAATTTCCTTTCTAAAAATAACCGGTATATCATTGCATAGTATGTCTCTAATCACTCCTCCAAATGCCGCAGACATCGTACCTAGTGCAATTGAAATTACAGGGTCGAAATTAGCGTTTATTCCTATTTCTGTGCCAATAATTGTAAAAACTCCTAATCCAATAGTGTCAAATAGAAGTAATGATTTATTTAAATATTTTAATTTGTTTCTAAATACAATTGCTAAGACAACGGTTATGGTGATTACATAAACATAGGAGGAATCATTCATCCAACCCACGGGTTCTCTACCAACTAAAATATCTCTTAAAGTCCCGCCGCCCAAGGCAGTTACAAATGCGACAATAAAAACACCAAATGGATCGAATTTCTTGTTCATGGCGACTAGAGCTCCAGATGTAGCAAAAGCGATAGTTCCCAGTAAATCCAATGCATTAAATATGGTCATTGTAATTTTAAATTTTATTAAAAGAAAGCTGTTTATTGAAAATTAGTTAATAAGAAATTTAGCCGCTAAAGCAGCTCCAATAATTCCAGCCTCATTTTCTGATTTAGCTGCAACAATAGGAGTCTTAATATTAATTCTTGATTCAAATTTATCTAATTTTTTACTAGCTCCTCCACCAATAATAAATAAATCAGGAGATAATAATAATTCTATGTGTTCAAAATATTCATGCAGTCTTTTTCCCCAGACTTTTAATGATAAGTCTTTACTTTTTCTAACGGAGTCTGCAGCATATTTTTCAAATATTTTCCCATTTTCATGAAGTACATGTCCAAATTCGGTATTCGGTAATAATTGCCCATTTAAAAATATGGCAGAGCCAATTCCTGTACCAATGGTTATCATAACAACAACACCTTGTTTTCCTTTTCCTGCCCCAAAATTAATTTCAGCTAAACCAGCAGCATCTGCATCGTTGACAACATAAAAATCATTGCCAGTTTTATTTTTAAAAAGCTCATTTACTGAAGTTTCTTTCCAGTTTTCATGCAAATTACCACCGCTTAAGCATTTCCCATGTTGTAATGGAGTAGGGAACCCACAACCAACCAATCCTTTCCAATTAAAATGATTGATCATTTCTTGAATCGTGTTTGCAACCGCTTCTGGAGCCGCTGGTCTTGGTGTTGGAATTCTATGTCTTTCAGTAATTAATGTCCCAGTTTCTGTGTTTACAATAGCTCCTTTAATGCCTGTTCCTCCAACATCAATTCCTAAAATTTCCATAATTTATATAAGTTTCTGTTTTAGTTATAATTTATTTAAAATAGTAATTTATTTTTTTACATTCGGTCTTCAATCCATTTCTTAAAATCGAAAAAGTTTTTTGGCGCTACTCCGTGTCCTACAGGATATTCTTGGTAACAATGCTTAATATTCAATTGTTTCAAAAACGCAGGCGATTTATTTGCCCATTCAACAGGAATTACTTGATCTACACTTCCATGAGAAATAAAGAAATCTAATTTAGATAAATCATTCTTTTCTATATTTTCATTTAGCAAATCAGGGTTTATATATCCGCTTAAAGCAATAACCTTTTGGACCAGTTCAGGGTGATTTAAAGCAACCGAATAACTTAAAATAGTTCCCTGGCTAAACCCTAAAAGAAAAGTTTTAGTAGGTGTAATTTTGTATTTTTCTTGAGATTCTTTTATAAAAGTAGCAATTAGATCTCTAGCCTTAATGGCTTCCGGGATGTCTGAAAATTTACCCTGGGTACTATTAAAATTAATGGTATACCAAGCGTAACTTCCAAAACCTAATTCTTGCAATGCCCTGACGCTTATGATTAATAAATCAGAAGGCAATTCGTTGGTAAAAGAATACAAATCTTCTTCATTACTTCCGTAGCCATGGACTAAAATAAGTAGTGAAGTGTTTTCTGTTATTTCATTGGGTTTTCTAACAATATATTTTAATGATAATTCTTCCATAAATTTATGAGATTCCTTTAAATAAATCTTGAAATAAGTTACCCAATAATGGTACTTCTTTTGCTTCACCTTTAAAAGCACTAAAAATTCCTAGTGCCCAAAGTAAAATTGAAATGAAGGCTAAAATTGATCCGAAAAAGAAACCTATATAATTATATGCAAAACCTGCAGCTAAGTTTAAAAGTAAAATTCCAAATGATTGACGAATATGAAATGAAGTGAAAGTATTTTTATCTTTATTATTTATAAAAATAGCTAAAATTAGCCCCAACCAAAAAACATAGGCTATAATGGCCATCGTTTTTCCGTTTTGTATTGTTTGATTTTGCATAATTTAAATGTGATTTTTGTAATAATTTTAAATTGTTATTTTGTTTTTCGCAACGATTCCATATACTTTTCCATTCATTTTTTTATTCAGGAAAATTGAATTTTTTGAAGTGGAGACAATAGAATCTATCGTGAATTCATATTCGAAATCAGGATTAAAAAGCGTTAAATTGGCTTTTTCTCCTTCATTTATCATATTATTTTCAATTTTAAACCTTGCCTTTGGTTTGGTCGTTAAGCAATTAATTAATGTTTCTAAACCAACTATTTTATTTAATGCTCCAAACAAGCTTTCCAATCCAATAGTCCCAAATTTCGCATTGCAATATTCTACTTTTTTATGCTCAACGTCTATAGGGTTATGATCGCTTGTAATCATATCTATAACACCCTCATTGATGCCTTTTAGTAGTGCTTTGATATCTTTTGAAGTTCGTAAAGGAGGTAATACTTTAGTGTTAGCATCAAAACGGTGTAGCTCATCATCATTTAAAACCAAATGATGCGCTGCAACACTACATGATACATCTAAACCTTTCTTTTTTGCTTCTTTGATCAGTTTTACAGATTTCTCAGTTGAAATGGTTGGAATATGCAGTTTTCCACCAGTATATTCTAAAATAAATAAATCACGCG
>JADWMI010000270.1:0-2636 GCA_015767395.1 Bacteroidota bacterium
GTTTTTGGGAAAGCCATCACTTCTCTAATGGATGCTTTTTTCTCTAAAATCATCATTAAACGGTCAACTCCCCAAGCAATTCCTCCATGAGGTGGTGCGCCGTATTGGAAAGCTTTGTACATTGCTCCAACACTTTTAATCATTTCGTTTTTATTGTAACCCATATTTCTATAAGTTGCTTCTAAAATCTCAGCTTTATGTGCACGAACCGATCCTCCACCAATTTCAAAACCATTTAAAATAAGGTCGTATTGTTGTGCTATAATGGTTCCAATTTCCTCATCGTTGCCATTCATATGCTTGTTTAAATCATAAATTGCAGGCATTGAGAAGGGATTGTGCGTAAATGTCCATCTACCATCATCATTTTTCTCAAACATAGGGAAATCTATAACCCAAGCTGGTCGTAATACTTTAGGATTGATCAATTTTAAGATTTTTCCCATTTCTTGACGAACCGCATCTAACGCTTTGTTTGCAGTTTCATAATCAGCAGCAGAGAAAAATACAATATCTCCAACTTCAGCATTTGTTTCGTTTATAATTCCGGCAGCTATTTCAGCACCTAAAAACTTAATAATTGGCGATTGTAAATCATTTTCATTTACAATAATATAAGCCAACCCACCAAGACCATGTTGTTGGGCAATGGCAGTTAAGTTTTCAATTTGACCTTTAGACATACGTTTGTCTCCTTGCTCTTTAGCCGAAACTTTGATACATTTTACAATACCTCCTTGTTCAATAGGCTTGCTAAATACTTGAAAGGTTGTATTTTTTACAATAGCTGTAATGTCTTGCATTTGTAAGCCGTAACGTAAATCGGGTCTGTCACAACCATATTTGTCCATGGCTTCTTTATAGGTAATAATTTCAAACGGATGTAAAATCCATTTTTTACCATATATTTTTTTAACTACTTCATTAAACATTTTGGTGTTTAAATCTATAATTTGTTGCATACTTGCGTACGCCATTTCAATATCTAATTGTGTAAATTCTGGTTGACGATCTCCACGAGAATCTTCATCTCTAAAACAACGAGCAATTTGGAAATATTTTTCATAACCACTCACCATCAACATTTGTTTAAACTGCTGTGGTGCTTGCGGTAATGTATAAAATAAACCACCTTGTTTACGCGTTGGCACAATAAATTCACGTGCGCCTTCATCTGTTCCGGCGGTTAAAATTGGTGTTTCAATTTCTAAGAATTCTTCTTCATCTAAAATATCACGTAATAGCTTTATTACCTTATGACGGTTTACAATGGCTCTACGAACATCATCATTTCTATGATCTAAAAACTTGTATTGAAAACGAACACTTTCGTTCGTTTTTGTTGCTCTTTTTATTTCAAAAGGTAAGGTTTTAGAAAGGTTTAAAATTTCTAATTCTGAAGTTTCTAACTCTATAGTTCCGGTTCTTAAGCCAGCATTGTAATCATCTTCTTTACGTTGAACAATTACACCCGTAACGGATATTACACTCTCGGGTTTTAGCTTCACCAATTCATCTAAATTAGGAAATGATTCCCTACTTAAACGAACTTGAAAAACTTCTTGACTAGAATCACGTAAATCAATAAACATTAATTCACCGTGATCACGAACACTTGCTACCCAACCAGATAATGTTACTTTTTTAGTAATACTAGCTTCTGATAATTGAGAAATTTTATGTGTTCTATATTCGTTTTTTATAATGATTGGAATTTCAGGTAAAACATCTTCTTGTTCTTTTGAAGAAGTTTCTCCAATAGAAATTTCATTTTTATATTCTGAAGTTTTTTGTTGCGTAGAAGCAGTATTAAATTCATTTAAAATGCCTTCTCTAATTACTTTTCCTGAGGCACCTTTACCAATAATAGCGATCACTTTACCAACTAAAATACCAGCTTTTCCATGGTTTCCACTTTTAATATCGCTGGCAATAGCTTCATTTTCTGAAATTACTTTTTGAATCGCTTCTTTTATTTTGTCTTCAGAAATAGTATTGTCTTCAAAATATTGATTGTAGTCAAAAGTTCTATCTTTTAAGTACGAAGTAATTCCATTTTGAGCTAATACAGCTGTGATTTTTTCAGCTTTAAATAACTGAAATATTTCCGTTAAACTTTCTATGCTATTAATTGTAGTATAATCTTCGGGTTTTATATTGTTTACTAAAGTTTTAGCAACAAATGAAGGGTCTTTTATTACGTTGTTCAAATCCATAAAAACTTTAGAGCGGATGGCGTCTGCCGTAAAGAATTTTGCATCTTGCGGTAAAACGCCACCTTCAATTAAAATTGTTTCAACGGCAAAAGGTAAAGCACTAGTATCTACAGAAATTGCTTTAATTTCATTTTTAATACTCACAAAAGGTAAATCTGGTTCTGAAATAAAACGGTAATCAGCTTCAAATTCCTTTTTACGCATGGTTTTGGTTTGCTTTAAATCGGCATCCCATAAAACCGTTGTTTGGTCAGGTCTAAATTCTTTATGCTCCGTATAATAATTGAATTGTTTTTCAATTTCTTCCTTCAAAGCATCCACCATAAACTTAAACGAATTCAAGTTTTTGATTTCAGTCCGTGGGTTTAAATCGTACGTTCTTTTTTTGCGTAAAGAAACAGAAACATCCGATTTAAATTC
>JADWMI010000270.1:2736-3853 GCA_015767395.1 Bacteroidota bacterium
TAACATGATACTTGGCCGTCTGGAATTATTGGATTGTGGTACTGTGTTATTTGAATGTTTTTTGGATTGTCTGGATATTCGTAGTGTTTTCTATCCCAAGAAATAACTTCATTAGAAAATGTTGAGTTTACAGCTTTTCCAAAATAAATAGCCTTGGTAATGGCTTCTTTGTTTAAGGCTGGTAATATTCCCATTTGACCAGTACAAACCGAACAAATATTTTGGTTAGGTGTTTCAATTTCTTGATTTGGACAAGAACAAAACAACTTGGTTTTGGTATTCAATCGAACGTGTGTTTCAAGTCCGATTACCAATTCTAAATCGTGCGCTTTTATAGCGGCCATTAATTGCTCCAATTCCATTATATCGTTTCTTTTAAGAAGTTTGCAAACTTCAATATTGTTTGTTCTTGATTTTTTGCTGCAGTAATTTGCATACCAGTTGAAGTGCCTTGAGGGACCGTTAATGTTGGTAATTGCCCTAGACTAAAACCAACAGTGTAGGCATCCGACAAATACATGGCCAATGGATCTTTTAAACTGTCTCCAATTTTTGGAGGTGTATTAGGCGTTACTGGTGATAAAATGATATCAACTTCATTAAAATCTTTGTCGAAATTTTCAGAAATCTGATCTCTTAAGGCCAATCCTTTCAAATAAATTTCATCAGAAAACCCTTGAGATAGAACTTGATTTCCACCAACAATTCTTCGTTTTGATTCTTCTGAGAAGTTTTCGGAACGTGTAATTGAATAGGTATCTTTTAAATTAGCGCCTTCAATTCTATTGCCATAATTGGTGCCGTCCAATCGCGATAAATTAGAAGCTGTTTCGGCCATTGCCAAGGTGTAATAGGTAGAAACCAATGTTTCAGACTCGAAGAAATCGAGTTCTTTTACTTCAATGCCTGCAGCTTTTATTTTTTCAATACTTGCTAAAAAGTCTGACTTGATTTTTGGATCAATCGCATCATTTTCAATAAAATTTTTAAAATAACCAATTGTTTTTATGTTATTGCCATTTAAAATAGCATCTTCATTAATTTTTTTTGAAACAATAGATGTTTGATCTTTAGTGTCTTTTCCACTCATTACATTCAGTACAATACGAATATCTTC
>JADWMI010000271.1 GCA_015767395.1 Bacteroidota bacterium
CTGGAGTTTACTTTGTTAAAATAGTTCAAAATAATAAGGTTCATATTGAAAAAATAATATTAAAATAATTATTTATCCCTTTAATTAAGATAATGAAAAAATCAAATACTTTAGTCCCAATCGTAATAATCGCAGGATTATTTTTCATATTCGGATTTGTAACCTGGATAAATGGAGCATTAATTCCATTTATGAAAACAATCAATGAGCTAACAGATGCGCAATCCTATTTGGTGGCATCTGCTTCGTATATTTCATTTGTTGTAATGGCTTTACCGGCATCCTATATTTTAAATAAAATAGGCTATAGAAAAGGGATGTCTTTAGGTTTAATAATTATGGCCATTGGTGCATTGGTATTTATTCCGGCAGCAGAAGCCAGAACATATTGGGTGTTTTTGGCTGGGATATTTATTCAAGGAGTTGGAATGACGATTCTACAAACAGCCGCGAATCCTTATATCACAATTTTAGGACCTATTGAAAGTGGAGCAAAACGTATTGCGATTATGGGGATTGCCAATAAAACGGCTGGAGCACTTGGATCATTAATTTTTGGAGCTTTATTGTTATCGGGAATTGATGAGGTAAAAGACAAATTAGGAACAGTTTCACTAGAAGAAAAATCACAGTTGTTAGATACGATGGCTGATAGTGTTTTTCTTCCATACCTTGTAATGGCAGCGGTTTTATTTGTTTTGGGTATACTGATTAGAAAAGCTCCACTACCACATGTTGAAGCAGCTCCACTAGAAGAATCAGCAGAAGGAGAATCCACGAAAACAAGTATTTTTCAGTTTCCACATTTATGGTTGGGTGTATTAACATTGTTCGTTTATGTTGGAGCAGAAGTGATTGCTGGTGATACAATTATTGCCTATGGAATATCTTTGGGAATTCCTGTTGGGGAAGCAAAATTCTTTACAACATTGACACTAATGGCAATGGTAGCAACCTATGCTTTGGGGGTGTTTTTAATTCCAAAATATGTGAGTCAGGGAACTGCTCTTAAAGTAAGTGCGACATTGGGTCTTATTTTTAGTGTGTGCATATTACTAACAACTGGATTTACATCTGTTTTATTTGTAGCCGCTCTGGGTATTGCCAATGCATTGGTTTGGCCAGCGGTTTGGCCATTAACCTTAGATGGCTTGGGTAAATTCACAAAAACAGCTTCCGCACTATTAATTATGGCTATATCGGGAGGTGCTATTATTCCTCCTTTGTATGGGAGATTAGTAGATGCTGGTAAAGAAGAATTAATCGTTAATGGAATAAACGAAGCAGAAGCGTTGTCAATATCCGCAACAAGTAGTTACTGGGTTTTAATTCCTTGTTATGCCATCATACTATTCTTTGCTATTTGGGGACATAAAATAGGCATGAAAAAGAAGTAACTAAAAAACCAAACCAACTAAAAAAACATAAAAATGTTAAAAAGTAATATCGATAAATCTACAGATTTTGAAAAAAGATTTGAAAATATTGAAACCGTTATATTTGACAATTCAACTTCAGCATCAAAAGCTGTTGCGAAAGAAATAGCAGACCTAATAAGAGTAAAACAAGCACAAAAACAACCTTGTATTTTAGGACTGGCAACAGGATCCTCTCCAAAAGGATTGTATGCAGAATTAGTTCGATTACATAAAGAAGAAGGGCTGAGTTTTAAAAATGTGATCACCTTTAATTTAGATGAATACTATCCAATGGAACCAGATTCTATCAATAGTTATGTTCGATTTATGAAAGAACTATTATTAGATCAGGTTGATATTTTTCCAGAAAATTATCATATTCCAGACGGCACCTTATCTAAAGCAGAAATAGCAGATTATTGTGCTAATTATGAAGCGAAAATTGAGTCGCTTGGAGGAATCGATTTACAAGTATTAGGAATTGGAGGAAATGGACATATTGGTTTTAATGAGTCTGGATCTTTACAAAATTCCAAAACAAGACTAGTTGCTTTAGATCATATTACAAGAGTTGCTGCCAGTAATGATTTTTTAGGACTAAGTAATACGCCAAGAACGGCAATTACATTGGGAGTTAAAAAAATTATGGAAGCTAAACGGGTAATTTTATTTGCCTGGGGGGAAGGAAAATCAAGTATCATAAGAGAGTCTGTTGAAGGTCAAGTTACAAATCGTGTTCCTGCATCTTTTCTGCAAGAACACAACAATGCAACGTTTATTTTAGATAAAGAGGCTTCTTCAAAATTAACAAGAATAAATACACCTTGGTTAGTAGAACAAATTGAGTGGACTGATAAAATGATTCGTAAGGCAGTATTAGGTTTGGCACAAGATTTAAAAAAGCCAATCTTAATGTTAACCGATGCTGATTATATAGAAAATGGGATGAGTGATTTGTTAGCAGATTCAGGTCCGGCTTATGATATCAATATCAAGATATTTAATGAATTACAGCATACTATTACAGGTTGGCCAGGAGGAAAACCAAATGCTGAAGATAGTAAAAGACCAGAGAGAGCTGAACCAGCCAGAAAAAGAGTGTTGATTTTTAGTCCCCACCCAGATGATGATATTATTAGTATGGGTGGAACATTTATTAGATTACAGCAACAAGGTCATGAAGTTCATGTCGCCTATCAAACTTCAGGAAATATTGCAGTAACAGATAGTGAGGCTCTTAGATACGCAAGTTTTGTATGTGATTATAACGATAAGTTTGGAATTAAAAGTAGTGAAGCAGAAGATATCTATAAAAAGGCGATTAAATTTCTAAAGAATAAAAAAGCCAGTGAAATAGATACTTCAGAAGTACGATACATTAAAGGCTTAATACGAAAAGGAGAAGCAAGAGCAACAGCTCATTATGTTGGGCTACCAGACAGTCAAATTCATTTTATGGAATTGCCTTTTTATGAAACAGGAACTGCTGAGAAAAAGCCTTTAAGCGAGGTGGATATTACAATAACAATGGATCTTATAGAAAGCATTAAACCACATCAAATTTATGGAGCTGGGGATTTGGCAGATCCACATGGAACACATAAAGTTTGTTTAGATGCCATCTTTGAATCGGTAAAAAATCTAAAACCAAAGAAATTCATGAAAGATTGCTGGGTATGGTTGTATCGTGGAGCTTGGCAAGAATGGGGTGTCGATGAAATTGAAATGGTTGTTCCTTTAAGTCCGGATCAGGTGCTGGAAAAAAGACATGGGATTTTCAAGCATCAATCTCAAAAGGATGGTGTTGTTTTTCAAGGAGTTGATGCAAGAGAATTTTGGCAACGTGCCGAAGACCGCAACAAAGAAACTGCTGATCTATATGACGAATTGGGTATGGCAAGATATGCCGCTATGGAAGCCTTTGTGAGATGGAAATATTAATTAAAATTAGAATCGACAATTAATTTGAACAATGACATACTCATTTAAATCTCCTCCCTATCATTTTATTGAATATTTGAGTTTTGATACCGTATTGACCTATAAGAAATTTTTGAATATGATAGTTGGGAGATTTGATTTATATCAAATAGAAGAGCATAACAGTACAAGTTTGACTGTTTATTTTCCAAATGGTTTTTTTGAAATTAAGTTAACTGAAAAAGGAAATGATATTAGATTTGAATTTAGATTGAAGTCAAAATGTACAAAGAAGGGAAAAGAAATGAAAGAGCAGGTATTAAAAGTAGATGAATTCGTAAATAGAATAGTTATAGCATAATGCAACTCTTAATTTCATTCTTTAAAAACAAGTTTTAAAACTATTAAAAATAAAATATCAATGAGTGCTATAAAAAAATCAACAAAGCAAGAACTAAAGAAAATCATGGAAGAGGTTATTAAATTAAAAACAAAACCTCAATCTCT
>JADWMI010000272.1 GCA_015767395.1 Bacteroidota bacterium
TATTAGGTATTGGAGGAATGCAACTATTTATGGCTGAGGCACCAGGACCTTCTGCCGATAAAATGCACCCCCGAATTACAGAAACCGCCAAAAGACTTTGGCTCATCTATTTTTCACTTACCATTACTGAATTTTTTCTATTAAAATTTGCTGGAATGACTTGGTTTGACGCTATAAATCATGCGATGGCAACCATGAGTACTGGAGGATTTTCAACAAAAAATGCTAGTATAGCCCACTACAATAGCTACCCACTAATACAATATATAATTATTGCATTTATGTTTATTGCGGGTACAAACTTTGTTTTAACCTATTTTGCTTTAAAAGGAAAAATCAGAAAAATTTTTAATAGCGTAGAATTTAGGTATTACTTTTTTGGAACTATTGGGGTTACACTTTTAATTACTTATTTAATTATAAATCACCAAGATCCAAACTTGGCAACAAGCGTAGCTCATCCAAAAATTTGGGGTGATACTGAAAGCGCTTTTAGACATGCTTCTTTTTCAGTAGTTTCAGTACTAACCACAACAGGTTTTGTATCTGCCGATTTCACTATGTGGACTTCAATGGTTTCAGCAATCATATTTTCACTGTTTTTTATTGGTGGCTCAGCAGGATCAACAAGTGGTGGTGTTAAAATTGTTCGTCATATAATTATGATTAAAAGTAGCTTTTATGAATTTAAAAAATTATTACATCCAAATGCCATAATACCTGTACGATATGATGGCGGAACCGTACCCAAGTCTATCATTTACAACATACTATCTTTTTTCATATTGTATATGCTTATATTTATTATAAGTAGTTTATTATTAACTTTTATGGGGCTCGATTTTATTTCTGCCATTGGTGCTGCGGCATCATCATTGGGAAATATTGGACCTGCAATAGGCTCGGTTAGTCCAGTTGATAATTTTGCACATTTAAGCATGCCTGCAAAATGGTTTTGTTCCTTTTTAATGCTTATTGGTAGATTGGAATTGTTTACGGTGTTAATTTTATTTACACCTTTCTTCTGGAGAAATACCTAAAATAAATTAAAGCCCTAATATTCGTTTTCCTTCTTCGCTAACCATTGCGGTACTCCAAAGCGGATCAAAAACAACATCAATACTTGTTATAAAATCAGGATGATTTTGTTTTATGGTTTCAATAATATTGGTTTTAATGGTATCTCCAAGTGGACAAGATGGCGTTGAAAAAGTCATTATTATATTAATATTTTTATCTCCATTATAGTACAATTCATAAATTAAACCCAAATCTACAATGTTGATTTCAATTTCAGGATCAATAACTTCTTTTAACAATTCAAGTGTTTCTATTTCAAACTGGGTTATTTCTTGTTTAGTCATTTTCAACATTTTTAACTTTGTGTAATATTATTTTATAAATATTTATATTGTATAAAATTGCAACTATCAATAATGCATAAGCTCCTACCCTAATTGCCAATATTTCATTGAGTAACAATCCAATAATTGAAGCTACTATAAAAATAAAATAAGTGAAAATTTGGAGTTTTGCTATCAATGGAGAATACATTTCTCTGGGCAATGGTGTTTTTACTTTTCCAACTAGTTTTTTGTATTTATACAACCAAACTATAAAAGGCAATGTTTTATATGTTTGACCCAAAATTAACGTTGTTATAAACCCAAAAATAATTGAAAACCCGTAAAAAGTTGTGATTCTATATAGTAAATCAATTTCAACCTTGAATCCAAAAAACAAAATCCCTACCAAAATAAAAGGAACAAAAACAGCTGCCATAGATAGCATCGAATATTGCATTCCAATATCTAATTTTTTACGAAGTCTTTTCTTAAATGAATCAAAAATAAAGGAGATAAAAAATATAACCCCTACAATAATTAATGGCGTAGCTATAAAATTTAGAAACTCTAAATTCAATAAAAACCAATTTACAACAAGTAAAATTAAACCTGTATTTATTAAATAATAAGATTTAGTTAGTTTCTTCTCATTTAACTGATGAGAAATTAAAAACATTGGAATAAGCGTTGAACCAACCCCAATTATTAACAACACAAACCAACCTATTAATCCAACTGACGCGTGTATTTTAAGATAATGCAAATGAATGCTGGATAAAAAATTAAATCGAAAATTAAAAGCAATCAACGTCCCTATTAATTCAGTAACAGTTAACCAAAGTACCGCTGTAATAATAAACTTTGATTTAATATTTTTAAGTTTTGAGTTTTTATAAGACAGCAAAACATTTACCACAAATAGAAACAATGAAATAAACATACACCCTGAAGCGTAAACCAATAAGGTTGAAAATGCCCCAACCCAGAACGAGTACGTCAAAAACAACACGCTGAAAGCAAAAAGCCAAAATGTGACTTTAGCCAATTTTTCACTATACAATGAAGTTTCAAAAACCACTGGAATTAATTGATACAAAGCACCAAAAACAATCATAGTTGCCCAACCCAAAACAGCCATATGCGTAATAGCCAATAATTTAGAATTAAAATAGGCCTCCAATAAATTTGTATCAGCCAATACAAGCATTATAGATAATACAATTAAGCTAAATGCTCCAAATATAAAATGAGGAACAACTACACTTGAATGTGGTGCGTTATTTGTTGCTAGCTGATTCATTAGTGTTTATAAATAAGTAATTGTAAATGAGTTTCTGATTTCCTATTGTATAATATTTCAAAACCCCGCTGTTTTAATTCTGGCAATAAAAACTGTGGATTTTTTTTATGATCTACAAACAAACTATGCGCTGTTGGCAGTTTTTCCAATTCGCTCAAAATGGTTGTCATTGGTTCTGGCATTTCCAAATCTCGTACATCAATACATTTCATTTTTCCAATAAACGTTTTGTATTTTTCATCAAAAGAAATTTGAGGAACTTCTACCGTTTCTTCGTTGTCTTCAACTACTTTCATTTTCTTAAAAAAAGTATGAACAGTTGATGGATCTTTTCTTTCAGTTGAACAATCAAATCCTTTATTTTTTAAAATATTAATCAGTGGAATTGGTTCGAATGAATTAATGATTTCAAGCGTTTCACCAACTTGTAACAACTCGACTCTTTTCATAATTTCTTTAAATGGATCTGATCCAGAGGCTATTATAGGTCGAACATCAAAACTAATCAAATCACTTTTTAAAGGTGTTTTTGATAAATCATTTCCCGAAATATTAGTACCTGATTCTCCTTTTGGAAGTTCAATTTCAAAACCAATGGAAGCCAGTTTATTCAAAAAAAACACTATTGAAACCTCACCTATTCTAGAGGCTTCAGCAACTGTAACTCTTGACGCCAAAATACGGCGCAAAACCGGATTTCTTAATTTGTTAAAATGCTTGTTTATGGAAACTATTGCGTCTAAAGACTCTGGTTTTTCCTTAATAATTTTTGAAATTTTAGTTTTCTCAGTAACTATCATCTATTTAGAATTTGTCTAAACAAAGATATAAAAATAAAAGATGTATTAGTCTTCTATAGTAATTTATTCACTAATAATTTAATTTCATCGAAATCCAATCCTCCGTAATTTCCTGAGCTCATCAACAGCAACACCGTATTTTCAATATTTTGATTGAATAAATATTCTTTAAATTCTGTCGGGTTTGTAAAAACAATTAAATCTTCGCGCTCAAAAGCATCGCTAATTTGTCTTTCTGAAATTTTTTCCATCCCCTTAATCTCTAATGCATGTGGTGAATAAAACACCACCGCCTTATCTGCTTTACCTAAGGCACCTTTGTATTCCTTTAAAAAATCAGCATTCAAACTACTGTAGGTATGTAATTCTAAACAGGCAATTACTTCCCTTGAATTGT
>JADWMI010000273.1:0-2328 GCA_015767395.1 Bacteroidota bacterium
TGATTGTGGTTTGTTATGAATTCTGTTTTAGAAACGGAACAACATTTTAGGATTGTTATATAGCCAGTATGTTATTCCGTTTTTTAGCATTTAATTTTAATCCGTTTTAAAATTCCATATCTGACCTATAGCTTCTCCTCCTTTATCATCTTTAACAACTACTTTCCAGTAATAATTTGTTGAAGCTACAACAGTGAAATCTAAGGAATTTGTTGTTTGATTATCACCTTTTTTTGTTGTGGGAGGATTTTCCGTTCCAAAAAAGATGTCAAATGTAAGTGTATCACTTGTATCAACATCGCTTGCCGTCCATTTTAAAGTGACTGTTGAATTTTGTACGACTGAATTTAAGTCTGGCTGCACAAGTTCAGGAGAGAAAGGTAAATGATTTGTTTCTGGGTTTCCTTCTGTATAAAAACTATAGACAGATGAATAACTACCCTCTAAATTTTTACTATCCTTCGCTTTTACTCTCCAATAATATCCAATTCCTTTTTCTAAAGACAAATCCTTAGAAGTCCCAGTTACAGTAAGTGAATGTTCAACTGGCGAAAACTGATTATTAACTGCTACTTCCAAGAGATAGGAAATAGCATCTCCATCTGGATCTACTGCAGCATTCCATTGAAAATTAATAGCATTATCAATACACAATAAATTATTGGTAGGATACACCTGTGAAGGTGTTGATGGCGCTTTATTTTCAACAGGCGTTGGCGTTGGGGTAGGTGCCGGCTTTGGATCATCTCCTCCTCCACAAGACCATACTATAATTGTAATTATTGCTATATATATTAACTTTTTCATGGTGTTACTTTTTAATAATTTTAACTGAAACAGGATTTTCTAAATGTACTTTTAGGAAATACATAGCTGCTGGCATATTCTCTATATTTAACTTCACTTTACCATTAACTACTACATACTGTTTAGATGAAATTAATTGAGAATTTGTTGTAAACAATTCTATTTTCACATCTTTTAATGACAACGGTAAGGCTATTTCAAAAATGCCGTCCGTTGGATTTGGATATACTGTTAACGTTTCAAACAAGTCTATTGTTTTAGAGAAAACACCCTCACAATCAATGGCTGTTTTAACCTGTACTAAATCACCATGTTTTACATCTAATTCAAAGGATAGGTCATTTGTTTTAAATAACTCCTGTCCATTTATGAAAACATTGTAAGGAGCTGTTCCTCTTTCAATATTTATGGATGCTTTTTTAGATGATACACTCGCTTTTCCTGAAACTGTTGTTCCTTCTTTTATAGTTACATTAAAACATTGTTCAAATGTTTCTCCAGACACCATGATACAAATTTCATAAGTTCCAGGCTGCATATTAGAAACGGTCAAACTATTATTACTAAAGTTATGACTATTTCCATTTATGGTAGCTACGTAGCTATACGTTTCAGTAGCTGTTATATAAATTTGTCCGTTATTTTTATCAGGACAGGTTTCACTTAAAACTTCAATTGCAAAATTATTTGTAGGTAAAGTAAAAACTGGACAACCATAAGCATCAACATTTACGTTGGTTGGTGTGTCTGGGCATTGGTCAACGTTATTCATTACATTATCTCCATCATCATCTAATTGACTGTCTGAACATCCATTACTATCAACAATTTCTCCTGCTGGTGTATCAGGGCAAGTATCAATATCATTCATCACCCCGTCACCATCATCATCTAATTGACTTCCTGAACAACCATTACTATCAACTGTTTCTCCTGTTGGTGTATCAGGGCAAGTATCAACATTGTTCATCACTAAATCACCATCATCATCTTTTTGACTTTCTGAACAACCATTACTATCAACTGTTTCTCCAATTGGTGTATCTAGACAATTATCAACATTGTTCATCACTAAATCACCATCATCATCTTTTTGACTTTCTGAACAACCATTACCATCAACTGTTTCACCGGAAGTAGTGTTTGAGCAAATATCTATGCCATTCATAATCCCATCGTCATCATCATCTTCTTTTTGCCTTTCTGAGCAACCATTAATATCAACAGTTTCACCTAAAGGAGTATTTAAGCAAATGTCCAGTGCATTTATAACTCCATCATTATCATCGTCTTTTTGACCTTCACAACTTGTTGAAATCTCGTCAGTATTATTACAACCTGTATTATTTCCTCCTACATATAAATTTCCACTCTTTACCAAATGAGCACAAACAGAATTAATACTACAATTACTTAAATAAGGGTTTTTCTGAATAAAAATGCTTTCTTCAACTGATTTAATATTGTTTAAAGCATTTATATTATTTAAAAGTGAATTTGTAATAATAGATAAATTTGTTA
>JADWMI010000273.1:2338-3840 GCA_015767395.1 Bacteroidota bacterium
ACATTCTCTAAACCATCAAAACTTATCAGTTCCGGGCTATGCGAGACAGTTAATCGTTTACTTATAGTTTCTAAATTATTTAAATCTGAAAAATCGACCAATCCTATTTCTTGAAACTCCAATTCTTCAACCAGCTTTAAATTGTTAAATCCCGAAATATCTTTTAAAAGTGGATGTCCATTAATAATTAAATGTCCATTTATCTTATCCAAATTATTAAATCCACTAATAGTTTCAAGTGCGCTATTACCCCAAAACCCCATCCCTATACCATAACTATTACCCAAAACAATTGAATTAAGACTATTGAAACCACTGATTATTTTAAGCTTTTCATTTCCTGAAAATTGAGCTGCATTTTCAATTGACTTTAATTTTTGAAACCCCTCTAAAGACATTAATTTTCGATTATACCGAATAGACAACGTCCCTTTTATTGAATCTAGTTTATTAAACCCACTTAATTCCGTTATACCGTTAGCATACAATTCAAAATACCCACATGAAATTAAACTATTGAAACCATTTAAATGTTCAAGATTTTCATTATTCCATAATTTAAAGTGGCGTTCAGTTTTTTCAAGATTTGTAAACCCTGTTAAATCAATCATAGAACTAGATTCAATACTAAACGCTTCAATAGAAATAAGCTTGTTAAATCCCGATATACCTGTCATATTACTTTTATAGATATTAAAAGGACCGGTAATTGATTCAAGTTCATTAAATGCATTTAAATTAGTTGTTCCGGTATTATTAGCTATAAAAAAATAACCGTTGATTGTTTTTAAAGTATTAAACCCACTAAAATCATCTATTGAATTTGTTTTTAAATTCACATTGCCTTCAATATGTTGCAACAAGTTAAAACCGGTTATTTCACTTAGAGTAATATTATCCTCCACAGATAAACCAGCACTTATTTGATTTAATTTATTGAATCCTGAAATTTTAGTTAAAGTATTATTATTTTCAATACCTAGACCTCCACTTAATATTTCTACTGAGTTAAAACCTCCAATAGATTTTAACTTATTATTATGTGAAATATTTATATTTCTGACAGATGTATTCAGGGAATTAAACCCATCAATATTTGTCAATGCATTCTCCCTAAAGGTTAAGTCCCCTTGTATCGTTTTCAAATTGTTAAATTCACTTATGGCTGCTAATTTATAATTACCATTAAAACTCATATTTCCACCTACACTAATTAAATTATTAAATCCACTTAATGTAGTGACTACCTCATTACCATAAACTGAAAACCAGCTTCCAATAGTTTCAAGACTACTAAAACCATTTATATTTATTAAATTTTTATTTTCATAAAAATATAAAACATTACCTATTGAATTCAATTTATTAAATCCCATTATGCTCCCACTATTCCCTCTAAATTCTAGGGATCCCCCAATAGCACTTAATTCTAAAAACCCTCCAATTACTGCAGTATTATTATATAAAAACTTGAGATCTCCTATAATTGTTTTTAAAGCATC
>JADWMI010000274.1 GCA_015767395.1 Bacteroidota bacterium
ATTTAAAAATTTGATGAACTCATTTCAAAGAACTTGTTGTTGTTAAAAACCAAAAGAAGTAGCTAATCTAACTACTTCTTTAGTTTATTTTTTCTTTTTGTGACGGTTAGCGCGTCTACGTTTCTTACGTTTGTGCGTCGCTACCTTATGTCTTTTACGTTTTTTACCACTTGGCATAAATAGTTTCTTTTAAATTAATAATTCGTTTAATGTTTTATTTAACGTCTACATTAGTTTTAACGCCTTCTACAAAAACTTTTGCAGGCTTAAATGCAGGGATATTATGAGCAGGTATTTTGATAGTTGTATTTTTTGAAATATTTCTACCTGTTTTTTCTGCTCTTGTTTTAATTATAAAGCTTCCAAAACCTCTTAAGTAAACATTATCACCACCTTCTAAAGAAGTTTTTACTTCTTCCATGAATGTTTCAACAGTTGCTTGAACATCACCTTTTTCAATTCCTAATTTTTCAGAAATTTTTGCTACTAAATCAGCCTTCGTCATTTTAATATTTTATTTTATTGGGTTACTATAAATTCTAAAAGGGATGCAAATATAGGAATTAAATATTCAATATTTCAAACCTAATTCACTAAAATTTAATATTATAAACGTTTATTTTTGTGCCCTCTATTTAATTAATCCATGAAATTTTCAAAAACCTTAATACGTTGGTATTCAAACAATAAACGAATCCTACCATGGAGAGAAACCAAGAACCCTTATTATATATGGTTGTCTGAAATTATTTTGCAACAAACACAAGTAAAACAGGGTTTACCATATTATGAAGCTTTTGTTACTAAATATCCAACAGTTTTTGATTTAGCAAATGCTGATGAGGGTGATGTTTTAAAGTTGTGGCAAGGCCTTGGTTATTATTCTAGGGCTAGGAATTTACATGCCTCCGCAAAATATGTTGTTGATGAACTACAAGGTGTGTTTCCAAATTCATATAAGGACTTATTAAATCTAAAAGGTGTAGGTGACTATACGGCAAGTGCCATTGCTTCTATTTGTTTTGACGAGGCTACGGCTGTTGTTGATGGAAATGTGTATCGTGTGTTGTCGAGATATTTTGGAATAGATACGACTATAAATTCTTCAAAAGGGGCAAAGGAATTTAAAGCTTTGGCGCAGGAGTTAATTGATAAAAAGAATCCTGCCGATTTCAACCAAGCTATAATGGAGTTTGGTGCTACACAATGTAAGCCTAAAAAGCCTGAATGTCATATTTGTCCTTTTCAAGATGTCTGTATCGCTTTTAATAAAAATAAGATTGACGATTTGCCTGTTAAGATTAAATCCGCGAAAGCGAAAAAGAAGTTTTTTAATTTTTTAGTGTTTATTTCCGAAGATGGAAGAACCATTTTAGAAAAACGAGAAGGAAAAGGGATCTGGCAAAATTTGTATCAGTTTCCGTTGATTGAAACGAATAAAGACTGGGATGCTTTAGGTTTTAAAAAAGAAATTAAAAAGCATTATTTGATAAATGATAGGACTTTTGAACTATCATTATATAATGAGGATGCTATTATTCACAAATTATCACACCAACATTTATTTACAAAGTTCTGGATTTTAAGTGTTAATAAGCTTGCGATAGAGGGTATTCCTTTGGGTGAAATCAGGGCGTATGCAGTGCCGATTTTAATTGGAAATTTTATTGAAGCCTTTAATTTTGAGTAGTTTAGTTCTTACAGTCATATTTTTTTATTAATTTTAAAGAAATGTGAAGCAATTAACTAATTTTGCTATTCTAAATTTTATAATTAATTATGTCAGGAACTTTAAACAAAGTGATGCTTATTGGGCATTTGGGAGATGAAATAAAAATGCATTATTTTGAAGGTGGCGGTTGCATAGGTCGTTTTCCTTTAGCAACTAATGAGACATATACAAGTAAGCAAACCAATGAGCGTATTACTAATACAGAATGGCATAATATAGTCGTCAGAAATAAGGCTGCTGAAATTTGTGAAAAGTATTTGAGTAAAGGTGATAAGGTGTACATTGAAGGTAGGTTGAAAACTAGAAAATGGACTGATGATAAAGGGAATGAACGCTATTCAACTGAAATTCAATGTAACGATTTTACTTTTCTTTCAACTAAAAAAGAAAGTGGAAATAATACACAAAGTGCACCTGTCGTAGAAAAGCCTGTTGCCAATGCGCAAGTAAAACCAATTGAAGAAGCAGATGACGATCTTCCATTTTAATAAGATACTCGGAGACTTATACGAGAATTTATGTTTAACTAAAGCAATAGTATTTGGATCCTGACCCCGCGAGTTTGATAGTTCTGATAATGGCAATTGATGTTTCGGTTGTTTTGGTTTTTCATTATTGTTTTTGCTTTTATTGTGTTCTGCACTTATTTCTGGGGCTGAAGTGGCTCTGTTTTCATTAAACATTGGTGATATTCAAGAAGGTTTGGAGCAAAAATCTAAGCGTACTGAGATTATTTCTAAGCTTTTGAAGCGTCCTGAAAAGTTGTTGGCTACTATCTTAGTGGCTAATAATTTTATCAATATAGCTATTGTTATTCTATTTGCTTTTTTGGGTGATTTTATGTTTGGTAGTTTGGCAAACCCACAAATCAAATTTATGGTTAAGGTTGTTGTTGTGACCTTTTTAATCTTGTTATTTGGTGAAATACTACCAAAAATTTATGCGAGCAGAAATAATTTAAAGTTTGCAACATTTATGGCATATCCACTTCGTGTTTTAGATGTGATTTTATCGCCAATTAGTTTACCGATGCGAAGTGTGACTTTAGGTATTCATAATAAATTAGGGAAACAAAAATCAAATTTAAGTGTTGACCAATTGTCTCAAGCCTTGGAGTTGACTAGTCAAGAAGATACCACCTCAGAAGAACATAAGATTTTAAAGGGTATTGTGTCTTTTGGTAATACGGATACTAAACAAGTTATGCGTCCGCGTATTGATATTTTTGCTTTAAATATCGAGCAAAAATATTCTGAAATTATGCCTGAAATTATTGCAAATGGGTATTCTAGAATTCCGGTTTATAGAGATAATGTAGATACCATTAAAGGGATTCTTTATGTGAAAGACTTATTACCATTTATAGATAGAACTCAATTTGATTGGACGACGCTTTTACGAGAACCTTTCTTTGTTCCAGAGAACAAGAAACTGGATGATTTGATGGCAGAATTTCAAGAAAAGAAAGTTCATTTAGCGGTTGTGGTTGATGAGTACGGCGGGACTTCAGGGTTAATTTCATTAGAAGATATTATTGAAGAGATTGTTGGGGATATAAGTGATGAGTTTGATGATGATGACTTGACCTATTCCAAGTTAGACGACAATAATTATGTGTTTGAAGGAAAAACAGCCTTAAAGGATTTTTACAAAATCATAAAAGCTGAAGACGATACTATTTTTGAAGATAATAAGGGAGAAGCGGAAACCATTGCAGGATTTGTTTTGGAGATATCAGGGAGTTTCCCAAAGTTAAATAGTAAAATAAATTTCAAAAATTACGTTTTTACTATTGAGGCGTTGAACAAAAAACGGATTAAGCTTGTGAAGTTTACCATATTATAAATGACTTTGTACTGCGACTGAAAATTGAAAAATTTATGATTTTAAAACAGATTTACTCATTATTAATTAAAAGTTTATTGACAGGAGGATTTTTGATACTCATGTCTTGTGGTGAGGATTATGTGCCCAAGCCAAAAGCCCAATTAAGATTGGAATACCCAGATGCTAGATATGCTGAGGATGATTTAGAGTTGCCTTTTTCTTTCGAAATTAATGAGTTAGCTAAAAAAGTAGAATCAAAAAAAGTAAAGGCTTCC
>JADWMI010000275.1 GCA_015767395.1 Bacteroidota bacterium
ATTAAGAACCTATCAAGATTGGATAGTTAAACGACAAATGGCAATGCTTCCAGGTGTTGTTGAAGTGAATAGTTTTGGTGGTCGTGTAAAGCAATATGAGGTAGCTGTTGATCCAGATAGACTGAAAAGTATGGGGATTAGTATTACTGACATTTTCAATGTTTTGGAAACAAACAATGAAAATACGGGAGGATCTTATATTGTGAAAAACCACAAGGCTAATTTTATTAGAACAGAAGGTCTGGCTCAATCTATTGAAGATATTGAGAACATTGTTGTAAAAAATTACAATGTAACGCCCATTTTGGTAAAAGATGTTGCTACTGTTGGTTATGGTAGTGCCATTCGTTTTGGTTCGTTTACAAAGAACGGAAATGGAGATGCTGTTGGTGGTATGATTTTAATGCTAAAAGGTGAAAATTCAAATGATGTAATTGAATTGGTAAAAGCACGTGTAGTTGAAATTGAAAAATCGTTGCCAAAGGGAATCACCATAAAACCATTTATAGACAGAGCAAAACTAATTGAAAAAACTACGAGCACAGTAACTTCTAATTTATTAGAGGGAGGGTTGATTGTTATTTTTGTTTTAGTACTGTTTTTAGGGAGTTTTAGAGGTGGTTTAATTGTTGCATCTACCATTCCATTGTCATTATTATTTGCTTATATATTAATGAATATTTTTGGCGTTTGGTCTAACTTAATGAGCTTAGGAGCCATAGATTTCGGAATTATTGTTGATGGAGCTGTTATTATCGTTGAAAGTGTTGTTTTTTACACCGTACAAAAAGTTCGTAAAATTGAAAGTGGTCAATTGTCTCAGAGACAAAGTGATGATATTTCATACAAATCTTCAAGTAAAATGATGAATGCAGCTTTCTTTGGACAGCTCATTATTTTAATTGTTTTTATTCCAATTTTAACCTTGCAAGGTGTAGAAGGTAAAATGTTTACACCAATGGCAATGACCTTTAGTTTTGCCGTAATTGGGGCAATGATTTTGTGTTTAACTTATGTTCCAATGACTTCTGCATTGTTTATGAGTAAGAAACCTTCTAATAAAAAGATGTGGGGAGATACTTTTATTAGTTGGTTATCAAATAAATATGAACCAATACTACAAAAGGCATTGAGTAGAAAGAAATTGATAATTTCTATATCAACAATATTGGTAGGATTTACAATCTTTACTTTTACAAAAATGGGAGGGGAGTTTCTTCCAAAATTAGATGAAGGAGATATTGCAATGCAAGCTTTATTAAAGCCAGGAAGTTCTTTAGAAGAAACAGAAAAAGTAGCGACCTTAATAGAAAAAACAATTTTAGAAAATTTTCCGGAAGTTACAGAAGTCGTTTCAAGGATTGGTGTTGCTGAATTACCCACAGACCCAATGCCAATGGATATAGCAGATATGTTTGTTTTATTAAAATCTGAGAGTGAATGGGTGTCTGCAGATTCGAAAGAAGATTTAATCGATAAAATTAAAGATAAACTAGCGTTTATTCCTGGGGTAAATTATGAGTTCTCACAGCCTCTGGAACTTCGATATAATGAATTAATGACAGGTGTTAGACAAGATGTGGCTATTAAATTATTTGGTGAAGATTTAGATAAATTATCTGTATATGCTAAAAAAATGGCTGAGATAATAGGAACTGTAGAAGGCGTTGCTGATATAAAAGTAGAAGCAACTAGAGGACTACCTCAAATGACTGTTCAATTTGAGCGTAAAAAGATTGCACAATATGGCTTAAATATTCAGGAGCTTAATACAATAATAAGATCTGCATTTAGTGGAGAAACTGCTGGCGTAATTTTTGAAGGTGAAAAACGATTCGATTTGGTAGTTCGCTTAAAAGATGAACACAAGCAAAGTATTGATGATCTTAAAAACATATATATAGCCCTTCCAAATGGAAATCAAATACCGTTGAAAGAAGTAGCAAATGTTAGTTATAAAGATGGTCCTATGCAAATTTCACGAGAAGGAACAAATAGAAGAACCTATGTTGGAATCAATGTTAGGGGTAGAGATGTGGAGTCTGTTGTTAATGAAATTCAGGAAAAATTGGATGATCAATTAAATTTACCTGCCGGGTATTATATAAAATATGGTGGTTCTTTTGAAAATTTAACACGAGCAAAAGAAAGGTTAACAGTTGTGGTTCCTATTGCGCTAGTTTTAATTTTTATACTACTTTATTTAGCTTTAAAATCGTTTACTCAAACCTTTATGATTTATATGGCAATACCATTGTCGGCTATAGGAGGTGTTTTTGCGCTATGGATAAGAGATATGCCTTTTAGTATTTCGGCAGGAGTTGGTTTTATAGTATTGTTTGGTGTCGCAGTGTTAAACGGATTGGTGCTTATTTCCAGTATGAACGATTTAAAACAAAGAGGTGTCGGACTAAAAGATCGCATTATTAGAGGTGCAAAGGAGCGTATTCGCCCTATCTTTTTAACGGCTTCAACGGATATTTTAGGTTTTTTACCAATGGCAATATCAACATCGTCAGGAGCTGAAGTTCAGCGTCCCTTGGCTACTGTGGTTATTGGCGGTATGTTAACAGCTTCTTTGTTAACCTTGTTTGTAATTCCTATTTTATATCATATTGTTGAAACTAGAAAAGAACACATTAAAATGAAAAAAAAGCAAAAAAAGTTGAAATTTGTTAGTGCAGTGCTAATTCCATTTATAGGAGTTTTCTTTTTGCTTAGTCAAACAGTAAATTCACAAGAAAAGAAAGAATTAACCTATACTTTAGAGGAAGCAATTTCTTACGGTTTAAAAAATAATGGGAGTATCAAATCTGCTAATTACGAAGTTGACCGATTAAAAGCATTAAAAAAAGCTGCTACTGATATTGGTAAAACAGATATAGGTTTTGAATATGGTCAATTAAATGGATTTGAAAATGACAACTCCTATTCAATAGCACAAAAATTTCAATTTCCAACAGTGTACGCTAATCAGAATTCTTTGGCGAAAACAGCCATTAAAACTGGTGAAATTCAAAAATCTGTAACAGAGAATGAATTGGTGAAAGAAATTAAACTCACCTGGTATGAATTGTCATATTTAAATAAAATTAATCAGTTGTTAATTGAGCAAAATGAGTTGTACACACAGTTTTTGAGAGCAGCTAATTTGCGATATGAGGTAGAGGCAGGAACATTACTTGAAAAAGTAACAGCAGCCTCAAAAGTTACTGAGATTGAAACGGCAATTTCAGAAAACAATGCAAATATCAAGATTTATAAATCACGTTTAAAAACTTTATTGGGCACTCCAGACTCAATAGAGGTTAATGCGGATTTTAATTCAAAAAGAGAATTATTATTAGAAATAAATAGTGATTTGGTAAAAACCAACCCATCAATTAGTTTATTAACAAATCTAATTGAGGTTAAGCAAAAAGAAGTGGGTGTAAATAAAGCAAAATTATTACCAGAATTTTCGCTAGCATATTCAAATCAATCCATTATTGGTAACCATATGCAAAATGGAGTGGAACAATTTTATGGTAAAAGCCAGCGGTTTTCAAGTTTTCAAGCAACAGTTTCTATTCCTTTATGGATAAAACCTGAAAAAGCGAAGGTTGATGCAGCTAAATTTAATCAACAAAAGGCTGAAGAGAATGCTAAATACGGACAAGAATTATTGTTTGGTGAGTATGAACGTGTAGTTCAAGAATATTTAAAATTTAAAACAGCTTTGAGTTTTTATGAGGATAAAGCTTTGCCTCAAGCCGATTTAATTTTGTCGAATTCAAGAAAAAGTTTTGAAAACGGCGCTATTGATTATGTTGAATATGTTCAAAATTTAACT
>JADWMI010000276.1 GCA_015767395.1 Bacteroidota bacterium
GGGCACACCAACTAGTGATTCATTTAATTGGACTAGTGCATTTACAGTTGGAACTCTTGGCGTTGATAGTTTTACTCTAAACAATACTATAACAGTATTTCCTAACCCAATTGTTGATAATAAAGTGAGATTCAATTTAAGTACTAACGATTTTATTGATGGAGAGGTAATATTGTATGATCTAGCAGGTCGTGTTATTGTTTCAAAAAAGATAAATCAAAATACTGGAGAATTGAATGTTGTTGGTGTATCAGAAGGTTTCTATTTTATGAAATTTATAAATGAAGATAAAATTGCAACTAAAAAATTGATAATTAAATAATTATCACATTATCAAATTTAAATAATTAAAAAAGAATGAAAATTATTTTAAAACGAAATTCACTACTTATATTTAATCTAATTTTCATTCTTTTTTTTGTTTCCTGTCAAGAGAAAAAAAAAGAAAAAAAAGAGGTGTTAATCATTCCTCAAGTTCAAAAAATTGAAATTAAAGAATCGTATTTCAACTTAACTTCAAAAGTTGTTTTTGGGACAGAAAATGAAGAGCAATTTAAAATCGCTAAATTTTTATCTGATAAAATAAACAATTCAGCAAATTGGAATACTACCGTTGTTAAAACTGGTAATAATGCAGATATCCAATTTATTTCAGATAATAAATTAAAAGAAGAAGCATACCAATTAAATATTAGTCAAGACAACATAATTATTAAAGCGTCTTCAAATTCAGGTTTTTTTTATGGAATGCAAAGTCTTCGCCAACTATTACCTTCGGAAATAGAAAAAGCAACTACATTAAATGAAATTAAAATACCCGAACTTAAAATTACTGATTCCCCTGAGTTTGTTTGGAGGGGAATGATGCTTGATGTATCTCGTCATTTCTTTTCTGTAAATGAAGTAAAAGAACTTATTGATTTAATGTCGTTTTTAAAACTCAACACTTTTCATTGGCATTTAGTTGATGATCAAGGTTGGAGAATTGAAATTAAAAAATATCCTAAACTTACAGAAGTTGGTGCCTGGAGAGTTAATAAGGAACAAATCCACTGGAACAAAAGACCTACTCCTCTATCAACTGAAAAATCAGATTTCGGAGGCTTTTATACGCAAGAAGAAATCAAAGAGGTAGTAGCCTATGCACAATCTAAATTTATAACAGTAGTACCAGAAATAGAAGTTCCTGCACATGTAATGAGCGCTATTGCAGCTTATCCGTTTCTCTCATGCAATGAAAAACAAATTATGGTTCCATCTGGTGGAGTTTGGCCAATCACTGAAATTTATTGTGCTGGTAAGGAAACTACCTATGAGTTTATTGAAAATGTTTTAGATGAAGTGATTACATTATTTCCTTCAAAGTACATTCATATTGGAGGTGATGAAGCCACAAAAACAAATTGGAAAAATTGTGAGCATTGCCAATTAAAGATGAAAGAGGAAACTCTAGAAGATGTCGAAGAGTTACAGAGTTATATGATTAAACACTTTGCAAAATATCTCCAATCAAAAAATAGAATAATGATTGGATGGGATGAAATTATGGAGGGTGGTTTAGCTGATGACGCTGTAGTAATGAGTTGGAGAGGTGCAAAAGGCGGTATTGAAGCAGCAGAACAAAATCATGAGGTTATAATGAGTCCAAATACACATGTATATTTCGATTATTATCAGGCATCAAAAGAAACAGAACCGTTAGCAATTGGTGGTTACTTGCCATTGAGTAAGGTTTATGAATTTAATCCAATTCCAAAAGATTTACCTGAGGAATATCATCAATATATATTGGGAGGGCAAGCCAATGTTTGGACAGAGTACATGCCCAATTTTGAGCATTTGAAATATATGGTTTTCCCAAGGTTATTGGCATTGTCAGAATCAGTTTGGACAAAAAAAGAAAATAAAAATTGGGATGATTTTTCAGAGAGAGTTGTTAATATGATGAATCGATTTGATTCTATGAATGTTAATTACTCAAGAAGCTCCTATAAATTAAGATCTGAACTAACCTTTAACAATAACAATCAACATTTAGAATTAAATCTTTTCAATGAATTTAAAGGTACTGAAATCAGATATACAACAGATGAAACTGCGCCAAATAAAAATTCTAAAAGATATAAATTTCCTCTTCCAATAAATGAAAATATAATTGTGAAATCTCAGGTTTTTCAAAATCAAATTGCTATTGGAAATGTGTTTACCGATAGTATAAGTATATGTATAAACAAAGCCTTTGGCAAAAAAGTTTTATATAAAACAAAATATACAGAAAAGTATAATTCTGGAGGTGATTACGGTCTGGTTAATCAGGTGTGTGGCTCTAAAGAATTTGATGATCAAAAATGGCAAGGGTGGTTTGATTCAGAGGTTGAGTTTATGATTGATTTAGGCGAAGAAACAGCAATTAATGAACTGAAGTTTTCACTGCTGGTCGATAGACAGAATCAAATTCTCTTACCTAGAAAAATTAGAGTTTTTACATCAAATAACAGCAGTAAATTTGAATTATTAACAGAATTCAAAACTAAAGAAACTGTAAGTAATGAGGTTAAAATAGAATCATTGAATAAGCAATTCACGAAATTAAAATCAAGATACTTAAAAGTAATAATTGATAATTCATCAAACAAAAGAACCGCAGAAAAGGGCTGGACTTTTATTGATGAGTTTATAGTACAATAATGAAAATAAAATAACAAAATAATGAAGCACACAATCTTAGCAATTATATCAATAATTTTTTACTCCAATTTATACGCACAAAATTTGCCGGCCTTAGACGGTAAAATTTTGTATCACTCCTATTCTGGTTACGATAATTGGGATGGTGAATTGTTTATTCTTGATTTAAATGACAACTCTGTAACTAATATTAGTTCTGGATGGAGTGTGAGCCATGCAATAAACGGTATGTTTTCACCAGATGGAACAAAGATTGTTTTTATGGCAGATGGTGATGGATGGATTCAAGATTGGGATATTTTCCTGTGGACAGTAGGAGATGAAGAGCCTGTAAATTTAACGGGGCCGTTTAGTACAGATAGAGAAGAAGATCCAAAGTTTTCGCCAGATGGTAATACCATTGTTTTTAAAAAGAATGGCGATATTATGACCATGGATCTGGAAGGTAATATTTTAGCTAATGTTACAAATACACCCGGTATTGAAGAATCAATGCCTTACTATTCAACAGATGGGGCTGAAATTTTATTCGCTCCTGGTGCTGGTTCAGGATCAGATATTTATAGTATTAAAGTTGATGGTACAAACAGGCGAGCCATTGTTGCACAACCCAATTATCAGGAATATTATCCGATTACAAGAGATAGCGAGTCGTTCTTTTATACAGGTTGGGTAAGTTCAAGTAATGTAAATGATCAAGTCTATCTAAAATATTATTCTTCTAGTTCATCTATTCATTTACCATTTAATACAACAAATGCAAATTATTCTGATGCTACTCCAGCAGGTTCACAATACACTGTGATATCAAGTACAAGGAGTGGTGGTAATGGCGGATATGATTTATATATAGCAGATATAGATACTGGAAATATTTGGTCGTTAGATGCTTATAATAATACGATTAATACAAACAGGGAAGAATTAGGGGCTCATTATTTACCTAGCAGTAGTCTTTCTGCTAACAACCCATCATTGGATAAAATCCAAGTTTCAGTATATCCAAACCCAGTATTACAAAATAAAGAAATAAATATTAATATACAGAATTCAGAAACTATAGCTGGTTCTACTATACAAGTAATTAATTTACAAGGTCAAATTTTACAATCTAACTTGACAAAAGACTTAAGTAATTTTAA
>JADWMI010000277.1 GCA_015767395.1 Bacteroidota bacterium
TCACTATGAAATTCGAAGTAAACTTTAAAACAAAATGGTCTGATTTTGACCCAAACCGACATATGCGTCACACTGCTTATAACGATTATGCTGCGGAAGTACGCGTTCGGTTTTTTCAAGAGCACGGGCTATCAATCAACGAATTTGCAAAACTAAATATTGGGCCTATTTTATTTAAGGAAGAGACTTCGTTTTATAAGGAAATACACATTGGTGAAAACATCAATGTTCATATGGAATTGGAAGGTGTTTCAAAAGGCATTGAACGCTGGCGTTTTAACCATCAAATATTCAATGCAGAAGGAAAACTTTCAGCAGAAATAAAAGTATATGGTGCCTGGATAGATTTGATAAAAAGAAAACTAACCGCTCCACCTTCAACATTTGTGAAAATTTTTGAAGACTTACCAAAAACAGGAGATTACACTGAAATTTTGCTTAAAAACAAATCGTAAAAAAGTATTAACCTCCAACAGTAGCAGAAATTCCATAATTTTCAAATATTGAAATAATGGTTAAAATTTCATTATTATCAGGTGCTTCAAACACGGTAAACTTGTTTGAATCGCCTAATTTTACATGCTTGTTTTCAGAAATATTATGATACGGCAGCAAATTAACAACCCTTCTATTCCCTTCCAAAGCGTTTATAAATAGCGCTGTTTTTTTAATATTTTCGGAGGAGGTGTTTACGCCCTTTATCAAAGGTATTCTAAAAATAAGTTCGCAACTGGTTTTTGCCAGTTCAGTAATGTTCGATAAAATTTTCTCGTTGCTTACGCCTGTAAATTCTTTATGTTTTTTGGCATCCATTACTTTTAAATCAATCAAAAAAAGTTCCGTATGTTTAGCAACTTCTAACACTATTTCTTGGTTTGCAAAAGCGGTGGTGTCCACTACCCTATGAACCATTCTTTTACCACATTCTTTTAAGGCTTCTAACAAATATTCCGCATGCATTAAAGGTTCGCCTCCCGAAAAGGTAACCCCTCCACCCGATTGATCAAAAAATATGGCTTCGTTGTCAATCTTTTTCATCAACGCCTTTATTGAAACTTCCTGCCCCAACATTTCAAATGCTTTTGTAGGACAAACCTCGGCGCATAACCCGCATAAATTACAAACATCGTAATTGGTAACAATGCCATTTTCTGACAACTCTAAAGCATTATTTGGACAATTATCTATGCATTTAACTGCGCCAATACATTTTTTTGCATTGTACATTTTCTGTACTTTGGGCGACATACTTTCTGGGTTGTGACACCATTGACATTGCAAGTTACAGCCTTTAAAAAAAACTGTTAACCGAATACCTGGCCCGTCATTTATGGCAAACTTTTTTATGTCGAAAATTAAGCCCGTGTTCATTTAAAACGATTCATTTTCTGTTCTATCAATTACTTCTTGTTGTAAATCGGCATTCATATCGTTGAAATAATCGCTATAACCAGCCATACGCACCAACAAGTCCTTATAATCTTCCGGGTTTTCTTGCGCGGCATATAAAGTAGCCGTATCAACAATATTAAATTGAATATGATGTCCGCCCAAAGAAAAATAACTTCTCACCAAACTTCCCAATTTCATAATATCTTCATCGCGTTTTAACAAACTTGGTAAAAAGCGTTGGTTTAATAAAGTTCCACCAGATTTTACCTGATCTATTTTAGTCAGCGATTTTATCACTGCCGAAGGCCCGTTGGTATCACTTCCATGCGATGGAGAAGTTCCATCAGAAATTGATTTGTGTGCCAGACGTCCGTTTGGCGTTGCGCCCATTACAATTCCAAAATATACGTGACAGGTTGTAGACAACATATTTAAATGAAATGTTTCCCCTTTTGTATTTGGTTTGCCATCTATAGCGTCAAACAAATCATTGTACACTTGTAATGCGATAGCATCAACGTAATCATCATCATTTCCGTAGAAAGGCGTATTGTTAATAATGGTTTGCCTTAAAATTTCTTCCCCTTCAAAATTCTTGGATATCGCCTTTAACATGGTTTCCATAGTAACCATTTTATCTTCAAAAACATGTTTTTTTAAAGTTGACAAGCTATCGGCTACCGTACCCAAACCAGTACATTGAATGTAGTTGGTATTGTATCGTGGACCACCATTGTAATAATCTTTTCCTTTGGTAATACAATCTTCAATAACCACCGACAAAAAAGTTGCGGGGCTGTATTTAGCAAACATGCGGTCTATGTAATTGCTAACCAAAACCTTCTGATTTACAATATAGTTCAGCTGTTTTTTAAAGGCCTCATACAATTCATCATAGGTTTTAAAACTGCTAGGATCACCCGTTTGAATGCTTACTTGTTTATTTGTTAGCGGATTCACTCCGTTGTTTAAGGTAATTTCAATAATTTTTGGAACATTTAAATAACCTGTTAAAACATAGGCTTCTTTACCAAAAGCGCCCACTTCAATACAACCGCTACAGCCTCCTTCACGTGCATCTTCCAAGGTTTTTCCTTGTCGAAGCATTTCCTGAATGTAAATATCTGGATTGAAAATAGAAGGATATCCGTGCCCCTGCCGAATTACTTTACATGCTTCTTTTAAAAACCGATCAGGGGTTTTGGCACTTACATGTACTGAATTTCCAGGCTGAAGTACATGTAACTCCTCAACAATCTCTAGCATGATGTAGGAAACATCACTCACCCCATCCGAACCATCAGCTTTTACACCGCCAATATTTATGTTTGTAAAATCGTTATATGTTCCACTTTCTTTTGCCGTAATCCCCACTTTTGGTGGTGCTGGCTGGTTGTTTACTTTGATCCAAAAACAACTTAACAATTCCTTCGCTTCCTCACGGGTTAAAGCACCTTCAGCAATTTCCTTTTCATAAAAAGGTGTTAAATGTTGATCAAAATGACCAGGGTTCATAGCATCCCAACCATTCAATTCTGTAATGGTTCCCAAATGAACAAACCAATACATTTGTATGGCTTCATGAAAATTTCTTGGGGCATTGGCAGGCACCCATTTACAAACGGCAGCTATTTTTAAAAGTTCTTTTTTTCTAATAATATTGGTCTCTTTTAAAGCCAATTCATGTGCCAATTCAGCATGACGCTCTGCAAAAACAATTATAGCATCACAAGAAATTTTCATTCCTTCTAATTGCTCTTTTCTATCTGTTGCTTCCGGATCATTTAAAAAATCGAGCTGATCTATTTGCTCCTGAATTTCTTTTTTGAAATCCAACATTCCTTTTTCATAAATTTTTCCATCCAAAGCAGTATGCCCAGGTGCACGTTGTTCCATAAACTCGGTAAACAAACCTGCTTCATATAAATTAGACCATTCTCTTGGTACGTGACTAAAAATGCGTTCACGCATTGTTTTACCACTCCAATATGGAATTATTTCCTGCTTGTAAATGTCAATATCAGTTTGATCAATGGTATATTTTTGCATATCACGCGTGTTCAATACGTGAAAATCTTCAACACTATGACACGTCAATTCGGGAAATGTTGGTACACATTTTGGTTTTGGACCACGCTCACCAACAATTAACTCGCCTTCGCCTAAGTAGATTGTTTTTTGCTTACAAATTTCTAAAAAATTCAAGGCTCTTAAAACAGGTGTTGCATATTTTCCGAAGTTTTCTTTGTAAAAATGCGTTTGAATTAAAGCTCTTTCAATAGATAATGACGGCTCTGTTTCAAAACTTATTTTTCTAAGTTTTTGAATGCGTTCATTCATTCCTGGTCCTATACTGTTTTTTAAAGGTTTGTAAAAATTACCTTCGGCTGACGCAGGTCTTTCTGCTCTGTTGGTTTTAT
>JADWMI010000278.1 GCA_015767395.1 Bacteroidota bacterium
TACCCTCTTCCATTAAATGTTTGTTGGGAGCAATATTTTTCCTGAATTTGTCTGCCCCATAAGGTCTTACACTATAGGGTGTTCGCTGCATTAGAACAGGGTAGGTTGTGCTTTTATCTTTGGGCGAATAGATGGTAGTAAATAATTTTACGCCATCTCGCATGGTTATAGTTGTTTCGGTTTTGTCATAATTTTCTAGAACGTAATTAACTTCGGTTTCATGAGTTGTTTTATCACAAGCAATTGTTGAGATGCTTAGCAATAATATTATAATTGCTTTAAAAGTGCAGGTTTTCATTGAAGATTTGATTGATTTAATCGTAAATCTACAAAAAAATGAATTATGAAAATGGTTTTGTTTTTATTGGAAAAATCAGCAATCCATATTTAAAACATTGTAGGCTAAAAGTCCCCAGCCACAAACCAATAATAAACCACCCAAAGGAGTAATTGGGCCTAAAAATTTCATTTTTTTGTTTTTTGCAGAAGAAATAACCAAACCATATATGCTAAAAGAAAATAGCAGTATTCCTATTATAAAACTATAAATCATATATTTTTCAGATTCAGTTTCTAATTTGAAATTAAATCCAATGAGTAATAAAACCAAGGCGTGATACATTTGGTATTTTACACCAGTTTCAAAGCTTTTTAATTGTTCTTCTGAAAGTAATTTCTTTAATGCATGTGCGCCAAAAGCACCAAATATAACTGCCAAACAGCCTAAAATACTGGCGAAAAGTAATGTGAATTGAGTCATGTGGTTAAATAGTAAAGTTTTGGCTAAAGTAATTAAAAAATGAGACTAATCAGTTGAACAAATTTTACAGTCTTTTTTACCTTTATGTTCGCCCGTTAGGTGGCCAGATTCATTTAATTTATAATCACAACAATCCATAAAACCTCGTTTTAGTAAATTCCGGCCTCGTTGAATTCTAGACTTCGCTCCTGAAAGTGAAATGTTTAATTGTTTAGCTATTTCTGCTTGTTTCAAACCTTTAATTTCGCTTAATAGTAATGCGTCTTTATAAGTTGGCGACAAGTTTTTTATTAATGGTAATAAACAATCCTTTGCTGAATGTTCTTCAGTTATTTCATCTTCCAAAGAAGAAAATTCTAGAGTGTATGTTGAAGATTTACCCAGCTTTTTAAAATAGTCCTTGATAACATTGTTCGTAATTGTAAAAACCCAAAATTTGATGCTTTCTTGTTTTTTAAGCGTATCAATGTTTAAATGAATTTTAATAAATACTTCTTGTAATAAGTCGTTAGCAATATCTTCATTTTTAACACGACTAATAATAAATCGTTTTAAAGCAGACGAAAATTCATTCCAAATTTTAGTTGTTTCCATACGTAAAGATACTAAAGCCTGTTTAAAAAAGATTAGAATCAAGTCATTCTAAACTTCGACTATGCTCAGTGACCAGAATCAATAATCGGTGACTGAGCGGAGTCGAAGCCAAGCATGTAAAGGACTCACTTTTTAGACAGGTTGTTAGTGTTTTAACAATTACAATTTGTGCAATTACAAGATTCGCAAGTACAATTTGCGCATTGTCCATCTTTACAAGGTTCGCAATTACAAGTACATTCTGTATTTTTCATCATTTTAAATTTTTATGTTATACCTATAAGACTTCAGAAGTTAAAAAAAGACGCAATAAGTTGTATGAAATTTCAATAAATTTATGAAAATTGTTCCTTCTGAAAAAAAGATTCAATGACTTATGCTAAAATGATAATGTTAATTTAATTAATGAACAACTGTTCATTAATTAAATTGTTATATATTCGCCGAATGGAAAAATTGTCAAAAAAGGAAGCTATCCATACAAGAGGGAAGATAAAGGACAAGCGTGCAGCTATTTTAGATGCAGCACTTAGTTTAATTACTTCAAATGGTTTTCATGGAACGAGTATGAAAATGATTGCAGAAAAAGCAAAAATAGCCACCGGAACTATTTATGTTCATTTCGCAGATAAAGAGGAGATGATTATAAATCTTTATAAGAAAATTGGTCAAGAAATTAATGCTATTATTTCTGAACGTTTAATAAATAACGACAGCCTCCATCAAAAATTCATAAGTATCTGGACCGCTATCTTAAAATTATACATTATTGATCCAAGAAAACCTGAATTTATTACCCAATATGCGTACTCACCTTATATAACAACAACACAAGGAAAAAGTATCAACAAACTTTTCGGACCTATTGAAAGTTTTTTTGAAGAAGCTAAAAAAGAAGGCGTGATAAAAAACATGCCATTTGAAGCGCTTATTGCCTTATCTCATAGTCCTATCGCTTCCTTTGTTAGAATGGCTAAATATGAAAAAATTCAATTGGCTGATTTAGAAGTTAAAAACTATTCTCAGGCCTGCTGGGATGCTATAAAAAATAATTAAGAGCAGTTAACAAGAATATATTTAAAAAATGAAAAGAAAAATTAATATTAAAATTGCGCTATCCATAATAGTTTTATGGTGCAGCGTTATTAGTGCGCAGACCAATACAAAGGCTCTTGATTTACATTCAGTGCTCTACGCTGCGTTAGACTATAACAAATCGTTAAAAAACAATATACTTGATATCGAAAAAAGTAAAGAGGTTAAAAAAAGTATAAAGCATACCTATATACCAACTTTGGAATTAGGGGGGAGCTATTCTTATGCCTCTGGACAATTGAACCTGAGCACAGAAGCACTCCCAATTAATATTCCTGGCTTTACACTTCCAGTTATTCCTGGTTTTCCTTCTATTGAAGTTCCAACCACCGGTTTGGAGGTTCCACCAATAGATCAAAATATCGATTTCAAAGGAAGTATTTGGATGGGAGGTTTAACAGCTAAATGGACCCTGTTTACAGGTTTAAAAGCACCAAATTTGGTAAAAGCTATGAACCATAAAATTGAAGCTCAAGAACAAATGTATGCGCAAGAAGAAGCAGATTTGATTACTGAAGTTTCTAAATATTATGATAAACTAGCGCTCTTAGAACAAACTAGATTGGTTTTAGAAATTCAAAATAAGAGATTAGAAAAAGAATCCTTAGTTGCTGAAAAAGCGTTAGAACAAGGTCTTATTACCAATCACGAATTTCAAAAAGTTGAAATTGCTCAGCTAAAATTGGAGTCAAAGCAGTTAGAATATGAAGGGGGTAAAGAATTATTATTGTTAAAGTTACATCAACTTACGGGAATCGCAATTATTGACCTTTCCACTATTAAAGTGAATCTCATTCCCCGATTACAAGGGGATACAGGGAACAGTTATTTAGATCGCCCTGAATTACTTGCCCTAGACGAAGTTAGGAAAGCTACGGAATACAAATATAAATCAGAGATAAATGGTTACTTGCCAAAAGTACAGGCGTTTGCGGCTCACCAATATGCTGGAATGACCAATGGGAACTTAGGAAGCCTAGGTGTTAATGAAATAAGTGCTTACCCAATTAATGCCGTGGGTGTTGGTATGAAATGGGAACTGTTTGATGGTTTACATACCCAAGGCAAACGTCAGCAAATAAAAATTGATCTAGAGCAAACTGAAAACAAAAAAGAAGAGGTTCAACAATTATTAGAACTTAACTATCACAATTGTGTATCACAATTTAAAAACCTGAGTGCACAAACAAAATTGAAAGATAAACAACGTAATTCTTCAAAAAAATCCTTAGAAATAAGTTATAAGGAGTACCAGAACGGGTTGATTCAGTTATCTGAATTTTTAGATGCTCAGGCAGAATTTACGACCACTGTTTTGGATTATTATGAAACAGTTTGGGCACAAAGAAATAGTG
>JADWMI010000279.1:0-1784 GCA_015767395.1 Bacteroidota bacterium
TTTATAAGTTAACGTTAAATTTCAGGAAATAATATGTTGAATGAAAGAAGTAATTCTATTTTCACTCCAAAGCTGATCTTTTCCTACCACAGTCGTGTTAAAACCAACATGGCCTCCATACTTTGGAACCTCTAAATATAAATTTGAATTTTGATTTGCTTCCTTAAAAGGAAAGCAACTTTCAGATAAAAAAGTGTCGTCTTTTGCATTGATAATTAAAGTAGGGATTTTAATGGCAGTTAAAAATTGTTTTGAACTGCATTGTGTCCAATAATCTTTTGCGTTTTTATAGCCAAAAAGGGGCGCCGTTACGGCATTGTCAAAATCCTCAAATGTCTTTGCATTTAGTATGGCCGTTGTATCCAAAACGCTTTCAGAGAATTTTTGGTTTTTAATCAATGACTTTTCTTTTAATGTTTTTAGAAATCTATTTAAATAAATGGTATTGTTCCAATGACCCAAAGTATTTGAGGAACCTTCTAAATCACAGGGAACTGAAATGCTAACAGCAGCCTTAATTTCAATAGGAATAACAGTGGTTTCACCAAGATATTTTAAGGCAATATTTCCACCCATACTGTATCCTACCAGCACAATGTTTTGATATGAATAATTGTTTAAAATATAATCTACAACTACGGTAACATCATCTGTTTTACCACTGTTATAAGCATATAGATGATTGTTATCTTCTCCGCTACAACCTCTAAAATTGACGGCAACGGCATCAATTTGTTGCCCGTTTAAATGGTTTATTAACGACAGTATATATTTTGAGTTTGAACTTCCTTCCAATCCATGTTTGGCTATTACGAGCGTATTGGAATTTACAGTTGAGAAATCTAAATCTATAAAATCCTTGTCGGGCGTTTCAATTCTTTTTCTATGATAATGGGTTGGATCATCAAAAAAAAGTGTTTTATAAATGGTATTAAAATGTGTATTCTTAAAAAGAAAACTGGGATTATAGGTAGATGTAATTGTTGGCATATATTTTTTAAATAAAAAATAAATATAATAAATCTTATGAATGAATTGTTTCTTAAATTTACTTAAAAATTACAAACCATGACTTTTAAAAAACACATCCCGAATATTTTAACGCTTTTAAATTTATTATCGGGTACCATTGCCGTTTTTTTTGCTGTGAAAGAGCAAATGGTAATCGCCGCTTTATTTGTTTTTGTAGGGATCTTATTTGACTTTGCTGACGGATTTGTTGCACGCTTGTTAAACGTGCAAGGGGAATTGGGAAAGCAGTTAGATTCGTTGGCTGATGTGGTGACAAGTGGTTTGGTTCCGGGAATTGTGATGTTTCAATTAATTTTGGCATCCGTAAGTAATAAAAGTTGGGCTGTTGATGGATATTCAATGATTGAATTATCACTGAATGATTATTTTAGTGTTATCTATATCACCTCCATGATAGGATTGTTATTTACGTTGGCTGCAGCGTATAGATTGGCAAAATTTAATATTGATGAACGACAAACAAGTTCATTTATTGGATTGCCAACACCAGCTGCTAGTTTGGTGGTATTGTCATTGCCTTTGATAATGCAATACAGCAACAATGATATTGTGGTTAACTTCATTCAAAATACCTGGTTTTTAATAGGACTTACCTTGTTACTGTGCTATTTAATGAATGCTGAAATTCCTTTATTTTCATTAAAATTTAAAGATTATAAATGGAAAAATAACAAAGTGAAATTTGTGTTTGTACTGGTGACTTTAATTTTGGTTGTAGCCTTACAATTTATAGCCATTCCTTTGGTGATTAT
>JADWMI010000279.1:1884-3798 GCA_015767395.1 Bacteroidota bacterium
GCATTGAATTGGCCATCCCATTTTCCTTGTACCTTTAAAACTTGTTCAATAACATCCCGCACACAACCCAATCCACCTTTTTTTTGAGAGATATAGTGAGCTATATCTTGAATTTCAGGAACCGCGTCTTTTGGACAGGCCGCAATGGCAACTTCTTTCATTACAGGAAAATCAGGAATGTCATCGCCCATATATAAAATATGTTCAGCTTTGATGTTTTTATTTTTAAGATACTGGTTAAATGGAACCATTTTATCGTGTGCACCCAAATAAATGTCTTTGATACCCAGGCCTTTCAGTCTTACACGAACGCCCTCATTGTTTCCTCCCGAAATAATACAAACATTATAACCATTGTCAATAGCCGTTTTTAAAGCGTACCCATCTTTTGTATTCATGAGTCTGGTTAATTCTCCGGTAGGTGAAATATGAACCAAACCATTTGTTAAAACCCCATCAACGTCGAACATAAAAGTGGTGATCTGTGGCATAATTTCTTTATAACTTTTTCCCATGGGTATCTTGAATTGATTTTGTTAATAATGAATAAATTTCTTGTTGGTTTTTTGATAACATTTTCAAATGTTTCTCAATTGTTTGGGTGTCGAAGCGTTTCGCAGGGCCGGTTTGAGCCTCAAAAGGTGTTAACGATTCAATTTTATTAGCAGTTTCCTGAATTAGAGGTGCTAAAATTTTAAAAGGCACCTTATTTTCCTTACAAATTTCATCGCCCAGATAATACAAATGATTGACAAAATTATTTACAAAAACAGCTGAGGCGTGTAAACTTTTTCGCTGTTCAGAATTTATGTTGTAAATATTATTTGAAATTGATTTTGCTAGGTTTTCTAACAATTCTAAATCCTTTTTAGTTGAAGCTTCAATGCAAATTGGAATTTCAGAAAAATCAACACTTTTATCTTTTGAAAAAGATTGTAAAGGGTAGAAAGCACCTTTATTTGAATCAGATTGAATCTCATTGATATCGACACAACCAGAAGTGTGGACCACCAATTTATTTTTTGCATTGATGTATTTTGAAAGTTCAGAAATCGAATTGTCAGAAACTGCTAAGATATAAATATCCGCTTCTTTTAATTCAGCTAAATTATTGGTTACAGCTGTTTTATCTTTTAAATAATCAATTTTTTTGATACTTCTATTGTACACCTGAACAACTTCAACCGCTGTATTGTTTAACAAGCAATTTGTTAAATGATAAGCTAAATTTCCTGCGCCAAGTAACACAATTTTAATCATGGAACGAAGATACTTCAAATAGGGCATAAAAAAAATTCCACCTTAATTAAAAGGTGGAATTTTTAAATTATATAATAGTTGTTAAAACGATGTATTTAGTCTCTCATTGCAGCTTGTGCAGCAGCTAAACGTGCGATTGGCACACGGAAAGGAGAACAAGAAACATATTCCATACCAACTCTATGGCAGAATTCAACTGAACTTGGTTCACCACCGTGTTCACCACAAATACCTAATTTGATATCTGGACGACCAGCTCTACCTTTATCACAACCCATTTGAACCAATTGGCCAATACCTTCTTGATCCAATACTTGGAAAGGATCTGCTTTTAAGATACCTTTTTCAATGTAGATAGGTAAGAATTTACCAGCATCATCTCTTGAATATCCGAAGCCCATTTGAGTCAAGTCATTTGTTCCAAAAGAGAAAAATTCAGCGTGTTCAGCAATTTTATCAGCAGTTAAACAAGCACGAGGAATCTCGATCATTGTTCCTACTAAGAAATCTACTTCAATACCTTTTTCAACAAATACAGCAGCAGCAACCTCACGGATGATAATCTCTTGCATTTTGAATTCTTGCATAGTACCAATTAATGGAACCATGATTTCTGGTTTTGGATTAAATCCTTGTGCTTTTAAATCACAAGCA
>JADWMI010000280.1 GCA_015767395.1 Bacteroidota bacterium
GTTGAACTATTTTTAAAACCAGGATATATTGAAGACGTTGAATAATAATGCTGACGGTCCCAAAAAATTAAACCAGGCTCAGCAGTATTATGAGCACATTTTATAATAGTTTCCCACAATTCTTTTGCTTTAATAGTTTTTGTATATGTTGGTTTTTTGCTGTCAATTGGCCAGCGCAATGTATAATCATCATCATTTACAACTGCTACCATAAATTCATCAGACAAACGTAAACTTATATTTGCACCAGTTATTTTTGATAAATTTTGTTTAATTGTCACAAACTCTTCAATATCTGGATGCGCGATATCCATTGTTAACATCAATGCACCTCTTCTTCCGTTTTGAGCAACTTCTCTTGTTGTATTTGAAAAGCGATCCATAAATGAAACAGCTCCTGTTGTAGAACCAGCTGAATTTGAAACTTGAGCACCTCTTGGTCTCAAATTTGATAAATCTACTCCAACACCACATCTGCGTTTAAACAATTGCGCCAATTGTTCATCAGTATGAAAAATACCACCATAAGAATCATACACAGGAGGAACAACCACACAATTTGATAAAGAAGCTATTACATTTTCATTCCCTAAAGAAGACATTACACTACCTTGTGGAATAACGTATTTGAAATCTTTAAATAAATCAAAAATATCATCTTCCGATAGAAATTTGCGCGTTTTTCCGTAATCAGACAAACCTTCAACACTAATTTCCTTGCCTTCATAATGCTTTTCAATTCTGCCAAACTCTACAGCCATTCTTTTATGCATTTGAGCAGGTGTCACCTCTAAATATTCACCCTTTTTAGTTTTCACTGCATATTTATTCATCCAAGTCGTTGCGGCAAGCTCATCACCATTAAAATAAGCTAAACAACTATCTAACACCTCATTATATTCATACACTTTCGGAAACACTAACTCTTCTATCATTTTATTTTTTGGTTTATTGTTGATCTGTTTTCAGATTTTAAAATTATTAAATAATTAAACCTAATTGGTCTTTTACATGAATTAGTAATTAACATTTTGTTGTTGAAAAGTTATTTAAGCATTTTTTAATAATATATTTGCAGCTTACAGATTATAATTTTTCAAGTTTGAAAACAAAATTTCATAATCTTTCTTTACAAGGAATTCCAGGTATTATTTTTGGAATAATTTCTATTATTTTTATATGGACAGTACAATTAATTCTTACTGATTATTCATTAGGAGCTGGAGGCATTGCAATGCTTCCTCTTTCATTTTTTGAAATTTTTATTGCAGTATTTTCAGTTATTTATATCTTAATTTCTTATTTCACAATTACTATAATCAATAAAAGAAGAAGAAAAAAAGTTAATCTAAAAGGATGGGATATAAATTCAAAAAAAATTAGAAATGTGTTTTTAAGCTATTTATTTGCCGGCGGAATTTTAACTTATTTTTTTGTTTCTGAAGGTTATTTAAAACTTATTATCCCAACTTCTTTGATCCTTTACGGAATTGCTTGTTTTTTAACCAACAAATACACCATAGGATCTTCTAAAATTTTAGGCCTATTATTAATTCTTAATGGAATAGCTGCATTCCTATCCCCTCCATTTATGTTTTATTTATGGGGAGTAGGCTTTGGTTTTTATCCAATAATTTATGGTATTTATTTCTTTAAAAAAGTTTAGTCTGTTCTTAATTTTCGTACTAAATCTTCCAATCCATTTAATTGAAGCTCATAAACCAATCGAAGTTGATCGCCTAATTTACCTTTTGGAAAGCCTTTATTATTATACCATACTATATAATACTCAGGCAAATCGATTAAATGTCTGCCTTTAAATTTTCCAAAAGGCATCTTCATATTTGCAAGCTTTTCTAATTCGTGTTGTTGATTATTTTCCATCAACAAAATCTTGTAAATAGCTAAAACGTTCCGTTAACTTTCCGTTTTGTGTCATTCTTGCTCTAAACAGAACACCATCTTCATCGTTATTAAAAAAGGCAGGTATTACATGTTTTGCAAAACTGTCACCAAACCCTTCAGACGCATCCTTGGGCAATTCGCATGGAAGGTTATCGACTGCCATTACAGCAATTGCATCTTCATTTCTAAAATTAACTTCTTGCTCTTTGATAGGATTGTAACCGTAAATAGGCTCTGCAATAGTTGATGAACGAATGGTTGAAGCTACTGGCCCATCAATATCACAACTTATATCTGCCACCACTTTTATTTTAAAATCTTTTAACTTTGCATCATCTCTTGTAAAAAGATAAGGTGAACCCGTTCCAAAAAAGTGACAAGCTATATACAAATCTGCAACTTTAGCAAAGCGCATGAAATCACTTTCATATTCAGCTGGATTGTTGAAAAAATCATTTTCATCAATTACATTGCCATCTTTTCGCTTGTTATAATCTAATACATCAATTTGGACATAAACCGATTCCTCAAAAGTTTTATTCAAAAATTCTTTTACGGTAACTTGACGCATTCCCATCCCCTTAAGCATTTCCTTTGCCCCATTACCTACTCTACCCTTGCCTGTTAAAACAACCTTTATATTGGGTAATTTTAACTTTTGAAGTTCGTGAATTAACATGAGTTGATCGTGTAAATCTTCGGCCTTAGGAAGCTCAAATAAATTATATTTCAACCCATAAGTTCTAAACCCGTTATACGCTCCAACAATACCAGCATATCTTCCAAAAGCCACCAATCGCTGACCTTTTTCATTAACAATAACTTCGTGGTCATACAATTCAATATTTCTTTCTAAAACAGCAATTAATAAATTTTTGTTATACTGCTGCTTTTTAATGGTATGTGAAAAGAAAAAATACTTTTTATTAGGAATTAAATTATCAATAGGCACTTCTTTCACACCCAATAAAACGTCACAATCTGAAACGTCATTTACCAATTCAATCCCTTCATTTTTATAATCCTCATCTGTAAAAAATCGATCATTAGAGCTTTCAACATTAATTGTAAGGTCTTTGTGTTTTTTTAATAGCTTTTTACAAGCTGAAGGTGTTAAAACCACACGTCTATCCGGTGGATTCTTACGTTCCTTAATAATTCCTAACTTCATAAAATAAATGGTATAAATATTGCGTCTAAGATATTGTGAATTAAAGGAAGAAACAAATAATAAGTCTGATGTATTTTTTATACATTTGCCTTCTTTAAAAGATATATGATCTTTGACTTATTGGGGACGACTGGTTTTGACTGCAAGGTCAATTAAACTAGAAGCATGTCGAGTCATGAAATAGTACTCGTAAATCACGATTTCAACATTTTAAACGGCGAAGATAACTACGCTTTAGCTGCTTAATCCGAATTATAGTAGGATGAGCCTCGGCACACTAGGTGTGCAAGCTGAATGCCCTCTGATAGCCTTGGTTAGCGGCGATCAATTTTTGGGCATCGTAAAAGTTAACATAGAAATACTTTTGTTTTGGGAGTGTTTTGAAACTAAAGAAACTAAGTTTTAAGTGGGCTGTTTTCGGTCAGCTTAGAATCGAAAATTAATCGAAAAATAAACATGTAGAAACTACTTTGGTTGCTTGTTTGGACCCGGGTTCGATTCCCGGCGTCTCCACTATTTACTATTTTATAACCTGATTATCAGTAAGTTGAAAATGTAGGTGACAATATAGGTCACAATTATATATCTTTTTCTTTTATAAAAAGACAAGATTCTAAACTAACAGTCTAATAATTCTAATTTATCGTCTCTTTGTCGTATTAAAGATAATCTTTTCGATTCATCATCTTCAGCTAAATCAATTAGCCTTT
>JADWMI010000281.1 GCA_015767395.1 Bacteroidota bacterium
GAGGACTATCTTGTTTCCAAAGGTGCCGAAATGATATCAAAAGAAGATTGGGGGCTAAAAAAATTAGCTTACACAATTCAAAACAAAAAAAGTGGATTTTACCACTTGTTTGAGTACAAAGTAGATGGACAAGCGATTACGCCATTCGAACTTGAATTTAGAAGAGATGATAGCATTATGCGTTATTTAACCGTTGGGTTAGATAAACATGCTGTTGCTTGGGCTGAAAAGAGAAGAGTAAGAAACAATGGTAAAACAGCTAAAAAATAACAAGTTATGTCTATAGAACAACAAGCAAAAGGTGGAAAAACAGGTGAGGTACGTTACCTAACTCCATTAGATATTGACACTAAATTAGTTAAAAAATATTGTCGTTTCAAAAAGAACGGTATCAAGTATATTGACTATAAAGATGCTGATTTCTTATTATACTTAGTAAATGAGCAAGGTAAAATTTTACCTCGTCGTTTAACTGGTACTTCATTAAAATTTCAACGTAAAGTTTCTGTTGCTATTAAAAGAGCACGTCACTTAGCTTTAATGCCTTACGTTGGCGATATGTTAAAATAAAAAGAGGAAGGTATTATGGAGATTATATTAAAACAAGATGTTGAAAACTTAGGTTTTATTGATGATATTGTAACTGTGAAAAATGGTTATGGTCGTAATTATTTAATTCCTCAAGGATTTGCTGTTTTAGCAACAGTATCAGCAAAAAAAGTATTAGCAGAAACTTTAAAGCAACGTGCTTATAAAGAAGAAAAACTAATAAATGACGCTACTAAGGTTGCAAATGCAATCAAAGAATTAGAAATTAAAATTACTGCTAAAACTGGTGATGGATCTAAATTATTCGGATCTGTTAATAACGGTAATGTTTCAGAAGCTTTAGCTGCTGCTGGACATGAAGTAGATAAAAAATACATTAAAGTTGAAGGTGGTAATATCAAAAGACTTGGAAAATACAATGCAACAATTCGTTTACACAGAGCTGTTGTTATTGAATTACCAGTTGATATTATTGCAGAAGCTAAGTAGTTATTAACAACGAAAGTTGATAAACATATTAAAAGTCCACCAAACCAGGTGGGCTTTTTTTTATTTTTACTTTTTAAAAGAAAAACTCAAACTTTTATTCTTTAATTTAACAAACCCATTTATGAAAAAACAATTCTTATTATCTTTTTTAATTGCAGTTTTTGCTGTAGTAACTGGATTTTCTCAGGTTACCACATCAAAAATTGAAGGTTTAGTAGTCGATGAAAACGCAGAAGGTTTATTCGGTGCTAATGTAGCTGTGGTGCATGAGCCTACAGGGACAGTTTCAGGAGCTATGACGCTTGAAAGTGGAAGATTCTTTATTCCAAATTTAAGAGTAGGCGGCCCATACAAGGTAACGATAAGTTATATTGGATATAGAACAATAGAATACACGGATATCTATTTAGATTTAGGAAAATCATTTGATTTAAAAGTTCAATTAATAGGTGAAAGTGAGCAGTTAGATGAAATAGTTATAACAGGAGGAGTAAATTCTACTTTCAATAACAGCAGAACAGGGGCGGAAACGAGTGTTGGTAAAAGGGAATTAACAAAATTACCTTCTATTTCTAGATCAGCTTCAGATTTTACACGTTTAGATCCTTCTGCTTCAGGAGGTTCATTTGGTGGTAGAAATGACCAATATAATAACTTCACTTTAGATGGTTCTATTTTTAACAATCCATTTGGTTTAGATGCTGCAACACCAGGAGGTCAAACAGATTCTCAACCAATATCATTAGATGCCATAGAGCAAATTAGTGTTTCTACAGCACCATATGATGTTACACAATCAGGTTTTACAGGAGCAGCTGTTAATGCAGTTACAAAAAGTGGAACAAATAAAATTTCTGGAACTGTTTATGGTTATTTCAGAAATGAGGGATTAACAGGAAGTAAAATAAAAGGGGAGAAAATATTTGTACCTAAATTGGAACAAGTTCAATACGGTTTTAGTATTGGAGCGCCTATTATTAAAAATAAATTGTTTGTATTCGCAAACTTTGAGAAAAATGATAGAACAGATTTAGGTCAAACTTGGTTACCAAATACTGGTTCTGGAGCCATTAACGAATCTAGAGTTTTAGAAAGTGATTTAATGGATGTTCAATCAGGTCTGGCTAGTATTGGTTATGACACTGGTGCTTATGAAGGGTTTACACATGAATCTGCGAGTACAAAAGGAATTGTAAAATTAGATTGGAATGTAAATGATAAACACAGATTGTCTTTTGTGTATAATTTCTTAGATGCTTCTAAAGAAAAACCAGCACATCCAACAGCATTAGGATTTAGAGGTCCAAATTCTCAAATTTTACAATTTGAAAACTCAGGATATGAAATCAATAATAAAATTCAATCTTTTTTAGTTGAATTGAATTCTTCTTTTTCTGATAATATTTCGAATAAGTTTCAGGCAGGATATACACATTTTGATGATTTTAGAGACGCAATGTCTTCTCCAATGCCAGCGTTCAGAATTCAAGATGGAGCTGGGTCAAATTACATAGTAGCAGGACATGAGCCTTTCTCTATCAATAACACATTAGACCAAAAAGTATTTCAAATTACCAATAATTTAAATATTACCAAGGGAGATCATAATTTCACAGTAGGTGTTTCTTTTGAGAAATTTATGTTCGATAACTCATTTAATTTAGGAGCTTATGGATATGGTGATGACAGAGGTTATGTAGGAGCTTTCTTTGGTGATTTTGCTGATATGGATGCATTTAATACTGGTATTTCTAATGGGTTGTTAGCTACTGCGATGGCTAATGCTGAAAGTACTTTTGAAACAAATAATAGTAATGATTCTTGGGCTTTGGCCGAAACGAATGTGGGTCAGTTTGCATTTTATGGTCAAGATGATTGGAATGTTTCAGAAGATTTTAAACTGTCTATAGGTATTCGTTTTGACAAGCCATTGTATTTTGATTCTGCTGACAAAGCACAAGATGTTATAGACTTTCCTGGAAATTTTTATGACCCAACAATACCGTATACAGACCCTTCTACGGGAGAAATTGTATATTTTGATTCAACAGAAATGCCAAGTAATAAAATATTAGTATCTCCAAGAGTAGGATTTAACTGGGATGTAAATAGTGATAAAACATTTCAAGTAAGAGGTGGAACAGGATTATTTACAGGTCGTTTCCCATTTGTATGGTTGGGTAACCAAATAGCCAATCCAAATGTTTGGTTTTACCAAGTTGTTGACCCTGATTTTAACTGGCCTCAAATTTGGAGAACTAGTTTAGGAGCAGACTATCAATTTGAAAACGGATGGGTGTTGACAGGTGATTTATCTTTAACAGAAGATATCAATGGAGCACATGTTCAAAACTGGGGATTAGACAAGCCAACTGGAATGTTACAAGGAGTTGATAATAGAGCTATTTATACCAACTCGGATAAAGTTGATGGACCTTATGGAGGTAAAACAAATGCATATGTATTTACAAATACTAAAAAAGGAAATTCATTTAACGGAACGATTAAAGCTCAAAAATCCTTTGTTAATGGTTTTTATACAATGTTTGCTTATAATTATTTAAATTCAAAGGATGTAAATTCAATTGAAGCTGAAATTACTGGAGATGCTTTTGCTTTTAACCCTGTTGTTGGTGACGCTAATGCAGATGTTTTATCGTATTCTAAATATGGTGATAAACATAGAATTATAGCAGTAGCTTCTAAATCTTGGAGATA
>JADWMI010000071.1:0-8287 GCA_015767395.1 Bacteroidota bacterium
ACGACACTTTAGCAATACCAGTATCTTTTGAAAATGTTTTAATAATAATTGGATGTTCTGAACTTACCATACTATAAAACTTAAAAACACCTACCTCTTTGTCTGCTTCAAACTGACCTTGGTATCTAATTCTATCATTTTTATAATATTTTTTCCAAACACCTGTTCTTCTACCACTCTCATCATATTGATTTACTTTTTCTTGTGCTGAAATAGAAGTGACACTAAGGAAAAAAAGTAAAATTGTCAGAATATTAAACTTCATATTATTCATTTTTAATAGATTTCACCCAAGCCATTAACACTTTGTATTCATCATTGGTCAATTCTGATTCTTTATGAATCCATAAATAACTTTTCAATGGCATTTCATGTGTTTCTAAAACTTCTTCTAAATCCTTCAAAATATGATTTTGCTGATTTTTATTATAAACGGTCCATTCAGAAAAATTTAAGTGCTTTTTTCCATCATTCACATGGCTGGCCAAATACCAGGATATCGGAGCAATTTCATTATACCAAGGGTACACAGTGAAATTTGAATGACAATCGTTACAAGAAGTTATCAATATTTCTTTCACTTCATCTGGAACTTCTATTACGGTTGAAATATGGTTGATATCGTTCCTTGAATCGTTTTTATTTGGTCTTATCATTTGTACCAAAATGAATACCACCACAATTCCTAAAAATACTTTTTTCATTTTTGTTTAATTTTGTTTTTTCTTAACAACTTTTCATTTTGAAAATAGTAAGTTTTTTTATCAACCACCTACATTCCCAATTTTATTAGGGGTTTTTCTTAAAATCATATTACAACCTATAAAGGTATCAATTTCTTTTTATAAATTTAAACCTATTTTATAACTATGGGAATTTCAAATTTTTGGTTTTATACCATTATGATTGTTGTAATACTTCATGTGTTCATTGGCTTTATCTATTTGCTGTATAAATTATCTCCAAAGAAAAAAGACACTACAACCGAAAATAAAAATGAAAATTCAAACCGTGAAGTATAAATCCTCTAAAAAAAAATATTGTGACAAAAGCCTACTTAATTAAACAACTTGAACAAATTGAAAATGCAAAACGCCAAAATCGGTTATATGTTGCAAATATCGTATTAGAAAACAAGGAACTTTTTCCTTTTTTGATTGATATTGTTTTTACTGCTAGCAATAAAACTGGTATTAAAGCTGCCTGGATTTTGGAATTGGTTTGTGAGCGTAAATTAGATTGGTTGCTCCAATACCTTACCTATTTTACCGAAAACCTCAAATTTCTTAAACATGACAGTGCTGTAAGGCCGGCTTCTAAAATCTGTATGTTCTTAGCGCAATCATATGCATCCAAAAAAAATATTATGGTAAAAGATATTTTAACCAAAACGCATACTGACCACATCATAGAAACTGGTTTCGATTGGATGATTGGGACACATAAAGTTGCAACCAAAGCATACACGATGCAAACCCTTTATTTGTTTGGAAAAAACAACGATTGGGTTCATGAAGCGCTAAAATTAATAATTCAGCAAAATATAATGACTGAAAGTGCTGCCTATAAAGCACGCGGAAAGATGACTTTAAACCTTATAAACAAGAAATAAATCAGTAATTTACGGGTTAAATTCATTAATTTTGCATTTTTCAAAACAAAACTAAAACATGACATTATCAAGTTTAAATGCAATATCACCAATCGATGGTAGATACAGAAGTAAAGTTTCAAATTTAGCTCCGTTTTTTTCGGAAGAAGCTTTAATACAGTACAGAGTTAAAGTAGAAATTGAATATTTTATAGCTTTATGCGAAATACCTTTGCCACAATTAGCTGATTTTGACAGTTCCCTTTTTCCTGAATTAAGAAGTATATACACCAAATTTTCTTCGGAAGATGCTCAAAAAATAAAAGATATTGAGAGTATCACCAATCACGATGTAAAAGCCGTTGAATATTTTATCAAAGAAAAATTTGATGCGCTAAACTTGCAGAAACACAAAGAGTTTATCCATTTTGGATTGACTTCTCAAGATATTAACAATACAGCTACTCCTCTATCTATAAAAGATGCTTTTGAAGCTGTTTACTTTCCTGAATTGGAAACATTATTACAAAAGCTACGTGAATTGGCCGCAGATTGGGCTCATATCCCTATGTTGGCACGAACGCACGGTCAACCGGCTTCTCCAACCCGATTGGGAAAAGAAATTCAGGTTTTTATTGAACGTATTGAACAACAAATTAAACAATTACAAAATATACCGCACGCTGCTAAATTTGGAGGTGCAACAGGTAACTTTAACGCTCATAAGGTAGCGTATCCAAACATTGACTGGAAAGCCTTTGGAACTCATTTTACAGAAAAAATATTGGGTCTGCACCACTCTTTTCCTACCACTCAAATTGAACATTACGATCATTTAGCTGGTATTTTTGATGCTCAAAAGCGCATCAATACGATTTTAATTGACTTCAATAGAGATATTTGGACCTATGTTTCAATGGATTATTTCAAACAAAAAATTAAGGCTGGTGAAGTTGGTTCTTCAGCAATGCCACATAAAGTAAATCCAATTGATTTTGAAAATTCTGAAGGAAATTTAGGAATCGCAAATGCTATTTTCGAACATTTATCGGCCAAATTGCCTATTTCACGTTTACAACGCGATTTAACAGATTCAACAGTATTGAGAAATGTAGGTGTTCCTTTTTCCCATACCATTATCGGGTTTTTATCAACCCTAAAAGGATTGAATAAATTATTAATAAATGAAGCTAAATTTGCTGAAGATTTAGAAAATCATTGGGCTGTAGTAGCTGAGGCTATTCAAACCATTCTAAGAAGAGAGGCGTATCCAAATCCATATGAAGCTTTAAAAGGTTTGACAAGAACAAACGCAAAAATCAATCAGAAATCGATGGCTGATTTTATTGATAGTTTAGAAGTTTCAAACGAAATTAAAGCCGAATTAAAGGCTATTACACCAAGCAATTACACGGGAATATAAAAAAACGCTATGAAAAAGATTATTTTATTTATTTCAATTGTTACATTGTTAGTTGGCTGTACGAATGAGTCTTTAGGACCTGACAGATTTAAAACTGGAACATTTGAAATCCCAGAAGGCAAAGGATATTCTAGAACCGTTATTACAAGAATAGATTCCTTACAAATTGAACAATATGAAGAGCGGATAGATTCGTTTTCAATTTCATGGAAAAATAATTTTAATTATTCCTTAAAAATGACAAATCCAAAGTCGGCTTTAGATGAAGAAATTATTTATGTAAAAATCACAAATATCGAGAAAAAATCGTACGATTTTGAAGCTGTAATCGGACATTCAAATTATACTCAAAAAGCAACTATTACAAAAATAGCTGATTAATTATGGAATTATTTTTACAGGCAGATACTTGGATTGCCCTGCTAACACTTACATTTTTAGAAATAATATTAGGAATAGACAATATTATCTTCATTTCTATAACAGCAGGTAAACTTCCAAAACATCAAGTTAAAAAGGCGACCCGTTTGGGTTTGCTATTGGCACTTTTTTTTAGAATATTATTATTATTAGGCGTTTCCTATTTGATTTCACTAAAAGAAGCGTTTTTCATAGTAGACTTACCTTGGTTCAAGGCAGGAATTACAGGACAAAGCATTATTTTAATTTTAGGAGGTGTCTTTTTACTCTATAAGAGCACCAGTGAAATTCACCACAAAGTAGAAGGAATAGCCGGAGCGTCTAAACCTAAAAAATCCAAAGTTGCTGCTACTTTTGGAATGGTAATTCTTCAAATTGTAATGATTGACATCGTTTTTTCATTCGATTCGGTATTAACCGCTGTAGGGATGACAAATGGAATTCCAGGAGCTTTAACAATTATGATTATCGCCGTAATTATATCTATGGTAATTATGATGATTTTTGCCACACCTGTTGGCGAATTTGTAAACAAACATCCAACAATTCAAATGCTAGCACTTTCCTTTTTAATTTTAATTGGGTTTATGTTAATTACTGAAGGGGCTCATTTATCACATGTAGAACTTTTCGGAAATTCGGTTGGTGCAATTCCAAAAGGATATCTATACTTTGCTATTGCATTTTCATTGGGTGTTGAAGCCTTAAATATGAAGGTTAGAAAAAAATAACTTTTTTATAATAGCTATTTAAATCATTGAACTTCTATTTTCGAGTAGTTTTCTTTGTAAATTTGTAACAGCACATTTTAAAGTCTATGAACGAGCGCAGAACAACAAACATATTATTGGTCATAATTGTGGTACCACTTATTTTTCATCTACTAAAAATATTGGGTTTTATTTTGATTCCTTTGGTTTCATCCTTATTTATTGCCTTGTTGTTTTTACCCTTAATGAGATGGCTTACGAAGCGTAAAATCCCGAATTTTATAAGTATTATTATTGTCTTGCTAATTTTTATTGGCACATTCTTAATTGGTGGTGAAATCATAAAATTGGCCAGTAGAGAAATTGTGCAAACGCAAGATGCCTTTACTATAAAGGCACAAGTCAAAATAAGTGATTTGGTTCATGTGATTAACGATTTTTTAGGCCTAGAATACACAAATGATGGTAACATTATAAACCTTTTTGTTAACAATGATGATTTTGGAAAAAGTTTTGGATCTACCATAAGCTTAATAGGCAATACCGTATCTATGCTGTTAATGACTGCTTTTTTTGTGGTATTATGGTTAGCAGAATCTATTAACTTTTATAAAATTTTAAGTGGAAGTATTTTTAAACAGCAGTATGCTTCGGTCAAAACGTTTATGAAAATTGAAAATGACCTGATAAAATTCGTGAAAGTAAAGTTCTTTATCAGTGCGTTAACAGGAATAGGTTTTGGATTGGCTTGCTATTTTTTTAATGTCAGTTTCCCTATTTTTTGGGGACTTGTTGCTTTCCTATTAAATTTTGTTCAAATGATAGGCTCGGTAGTTTCCGTTATTTTATTATCCGTTTTTGCTTTTGTAGAACTCGACCCAACAAGTACTTTGCTATTTTTTATACTAACCATTACATTGGTTCAAGTTGCATTTGGAAGTGTTTGTGAGCCTATATTTATGGGGAAATCCTTTTCCATTAATGTAATTGCTATTTTAGTATCATTGATGCTTTGGGGATATATTTGGGGAGTTCCTGGATTGATAATGTCCATTCCAATTACAGTATTCTTAAAAATTATTTTTGAGCAGTTTCCAAATACTAAGTTCATTTCCTCACTCCTTTCAGGAAATTCAGGCAACATCCATTTACCAAAAATAAAAAAATAAGCTGCTTACCAAACTTCCTATAAAATACTTCTCTATCCTAAAAGACGAATTTGTATTTTAAATTATTTACGTAACAAAAGTTACAAATGTCAGTAATGATTATTACTGTTCGCCTAACAAGCCTCGTCTACCTTTGCATCAAATTAAAAATGCGAAAATTATGCGAGGTAAAAACAAGCTCATATTTATATTTTTTCTATCAAACTTTTTGATACTTAATGCACAACAAGAAGTGTTGATTTCTTTGGATGATGTATTATCAAAAGCGGTAGAAAAAAATTATACCATTAAAATTTCAGAAGAAGATGTAAACGCAGCCAAGGCTGAATACAACCAAACAAAATCGGTTTTTTTACCAAACATCAACGCTTCCTATTCTGGAATGGCAACCACTAACCCATTAATGGCTTTTGGATCAAAATTAAATCAGGGAATATTAACAGCTGGTGATTTTAATCCAGATTTATTAAACGACCCAGAGAACACCACAAACTTTGCAACCAAATTTGAAATAGAGCAACCTCTTATTAATATGGATGGGTTTCAAATGCGAAAAGCAGCGAAATCCAAAATGACCGCTGTTGAATTGCAATCGGCCCGAACTATTGATTATACGAGATTGGAAATAACCAAAGCTTATATGCAATTGCAACTTTCCTATAAGGCTGTTGAAGTATTGGAAGCCGCAAAAGAAGCTTCATTGGAGAACAAAAAAATTGCCGACAATAATTTTAAACAAGGTTATATGCAAAAAGCGGACGTTTTATTGGTTGACATTCGCGTAACAGAAATTGAAAATCAGCTGCAAAATGCAAAAAGCAATATTAAAAATGCTTCAGATTATATGCTTTATTTAATGGGTGAAAATAATGAAACTGTTTTAAAACCAATAAGCACTTTAGAAGCTGCTATAGATTTAAACCTGTATACAACCGCTTTTTCATTAAACAGGGCAGACATTGAAGCAATGCAAGAAAGCACCAATGCATACGAGCATCTATACAAAGCTTCAAAAATGGGTTATGTCCCAAGTTTAAATGCTTTTGGAAGTTATGAAATGTATGACAAAGATATTTTCAAAGCCAATTCGGGTGGTTATTTAGTTGGTGCACAATTGAAGTGGAATTTGTTTGAAGGTTACAAACGTGTTGGAGAAACACAAAAAACAAAAGCCGAATTTAACAAAGCTTCTTTAAACTTAGACGAATACAAAAGTAAAAGTCAATTAGAATTCAACAAAGCCAAACGTCAGTTAAAAGATGCCGAAAACACCTTGCATTTGACAAAATTGGCGGTTGAACAAGCCAATGAAGCTTTAAGAATTAGAACCAACAGATTTAAACAAGGCTTAGAAAAATCTTCTGATTTACTAATTTCTGAGACACAGTTCTTACAAAAACAACTGGCATATTTACAAACTGTTTTTAACTACAATTTCACAAAAGCATACGTGGAATTTTTAACTAAATAAATTACCTCACTAATCATATACAAAATGAAAAATATCACAAAATTAATAGCCATTGCAACTTTAACTTTTTTGCTAAGTTGTGGAGAAGATAAAAAAGAAACTATTGACAACAGACCAACTGTAAACGTAAAAGTTAGCACACCTTCATCGGATAATGCAAACTTTATTACTGCAAGTGGAAAAGTTGAAGCGGTTCAAAACGCAGACATTAGTACGCGAATAATGGGTTATGTAAACAATATCCCTGTAAAAGTTGGTGAAAAAGTTTCAAAAGGGCAATTGTTAATTAGCATTAACAGTGCCGATATTACAGCTCGAAAAGGACAAGTAGATGCTTCCATAATTGAAGCTACAGCTGCTTTTAAAAATGCGGAGAAAGATTACAATCGTTACAAAGTCTTATTTACAGAAAACAGTGCTTCTCAAAAAGAGATGGATGATATGACAGCCAATTACGAGATGGCAAAAGCACGCTTGGAAGCTGCACGGCAAATGAAGAATCAAGTAAATGCACAATTATCTTATTCAAATATTACGGCTCCTTTTAGCGGTATTGTAACCGGAAAATATATCAACAAAGGCGATATGGCAAATCCTGGAATGCCTTTATTAAGTATTGAAACTCCCGGGGAATTTCAAGTAATGGCTATGGTTCCTGAATCTCAAATCACCCAAATTAAAGAAGAAACTAAGGTCAACATCAATGTGAAATCTATCAATGAAATTGTGACTGGTACAGTAACAGAAGTTAGTTCTTCAGCAAAAAATACGGGAGGACAATATTTAGTGAAAATTGTATTGGATAAAACAGCTATAAAATTACTATCAGGAATGTTCACATCTGTACACTTCCCCACAGCAACATCCGCTAAAAATACGCCAATCTTAATTGCTACTTCAGCAATTGTAACTAGAGGTGAATTAAAAGGTGTTTATGTTGTTAGTCAAAACAACATCGCTTTATTACGTTGGTTACGTTTAGGAAGAGCGTTTGGGGACCAAATTGAAGTTTTATCTGGTTTATCGGCTAATGAACAATACGTTTTATCTGCTGAAAGTAAATTAGTAAACGGAGCAAAACTTAACATCCAATAATTATGAAGGAAGGATTAGCTGGTAGTATTGCCAAAGTATTTATAAATTCAAAACTGACTATTTTACTAATGATCATGTTTATGGTAATTGGTGTGTATAGTTCATTTTTAATACCACGAGAAGAAGAACCTCAAATTGACGTGCCTATTGCTGACATTTTTGTTAGCTATCCAGGTGCAAGTCCTCAAGAGGTAGAATCTAGGGTTATCAAACCTTTAGAAAAAATAGTTTCAAACATCAAAGGTATTGAGTACGTGTACTCTACTTCTATGAATGAACAAGCCATGTTAATTGTTCAGTTTTATGTGGGTGAAGATATCGAACGTTCGTTTGTAAAACTCTACAACGAGATTATGAAACATATGGATCAAATGCCGCAAGGTGTTTCTATTCCATTGGTTAAAACAA
>JADWMI010000071.1:8387-9805 GCA_015767395.1 Bacteroidota bacterium
ATGAAACATATGGATCAAATGCCGCAAGGTGTTTCTATTCCATTGGTTAAAACAAGAGCGATTGATGATGTACCAATGTTAGCATTGACATTGTGGAGTGAAAATTACGACGACTATCAATTAAAACAAGTAGCCAATGAGCTTACAAGTGAAATTGAAAAAATTAATGACGTTGCCATCACCAAAAAAATTGGAGGAAGAAACAGACAAGTTCGCGTTGTATTGGACAAAGATAAAATGGCTGAAAGCGGATTGGATATGTTGCGTATCACTCAAAAAATTCAAGCCAATAACCAGCAACTAACTTCTGGTAGTTTTGATAGCAACAATACTGAATATTTTGTAAACACAGGTAATTTCTTAGCTTCTGCTGAAGATGTAGAGAATTTAGTAGTTGGAGTTCAACAAAATCAACCGATCTATTTAAAACAAATTGCAACCATTACGGATGGTCCCGAAATCCCAAAGGAATATGTATCATTTGGATATGGAAAAGCAAACGAACTATCTAATACTTACAATTCAGAATACCCTGCGGTTACCATTTCAATAGGAAAAAGAAAAGGTGCTGATGCGATGAAAATTTCAGAAAAAATCTTATCGAAGGTAGAACACTTAAAACAAGATTTATTACCTGATGATGTGCATATGACGGTAACCAGAAATTACGGTGAAACCGCTTCACACAAAGTTTCTGAATTGTTAATGCATTTAATGGGATCTATTTTAGCAGTAACAATTGTGGTAATGTTAGCGATGGGCTGGCGTGGTGGATTGGTTGTATTCTTATCTGTTCCAATTACATTTGCGATGACGCTGTTTAGCTACTATATGCTAGATTATACATTAAACAGAATTACATTATTTGCTTTGGTATTTGTAACCGGTATTGTGGTCGATGATTCTATTATTATTGCAGAGAATATGCACAGGCATTTTAAAATGAAGCGTCTGCCATTTAAACAAGCTGCTTTATATGCGATCAACGAAGTTGGGAATCCAACAATTCTAGCCACATTTACGGTAATTGCATCTGTATTACCTATGGCTTTTGTATCTGGTTTAATGGGGCCTTATATGAGTCCTATGCCAATTGGAGCATCCATTGCGATGATTATTTCATTGTTTGTTGCATTGACAATTACACCTTATTTAGGATACTATATTTTAAGAGAAAAAGAATCTCAAAAAGGCAAAAAAGAGAAAGGTTTAGAACAAACTTTTATCTATAAATTATACAATAAGTTTGAAAAACCTTTATTGGAGAACAAAAAGAAACGTTGGGCTTTCTTAGGGTTTACTACCTTATTATTATTGGCTTCTATGCTTTTGTTTTATACCAAAGGAGTGGCTGTAAAAATGTTGCCTTTTGATAATAAAAATGAATTTCAAGTGGTGGTTGATATGCCTGAAGGTGC
>JADWMI010000282.1:0-2465 GCA_015767395.1 Bacteroidota bacterium
CTTGTGTTTTACTGTGAAATTTACCTTTAATTGTTTTTAATTCTTTTGACATTTTGTTTGTTTTTAGTTGTTTATAAATGGGGGAATTTCACCCCTTTTGTTTTTACATTCCTAATTCTAATTTCAATAATTCAACTTTTAAACTTGCGTTTTTGTAATTTGCAATTGCTTCATCAAAGTTTTTAAATTCTTTTCCTAATGTTCCATAAGGATTTGCAGTTACTTTTCTAACTGATACATAATTAAATTTTCCTTTTGTTACTGTTACGTGATAAACAGTATTTTTAATTTTGATTTCTGTTGTTGTGTAGTTAGTTTCGTTTGTTGTGTTTTGGCTTAAAAGTTTCATAATTTTTAGTTTTAATATTTGTTTCTGTCTTTGTTGGTACAAATATAGAAAATTATACATAGCTTTTACGATAAATATAAAAAAATATTGTTGTGAAATAAAAAAGTCAATGTTTATAGGCCTTTCAGAACGAAAGTTTTTTTAAAGTTTTTTTGTAGAAAAGCGGAAAGTCCGGTAACAAGCCGAACTTCCCTAAACTAAAAACAAATAAATATGAAGAACATATTTCTACAAAAGTAAACAAATTACTTTACTTCTCTAAACATAAGTAAACAAATACGTTTACTTTCTCTTATCGTATTCAATAAAATAATCGGTGTGTGAAATTTCGTTATTGAATTTTGGTATTACTTGGATTGAATAACCACTATAAGAATCACCGAAATTGTGCTGAATCCAGGAAGAAGGCGGTGCAAAACTCATAAAATTTCTATAATCAAATTTCTTTGTTCGCTGGTAGCCTATTTGGTGTAAATCACCTTTTTCAACGTGAATAAATTTACTATTAATGTCGTAATGCTCAATGTAATCATTAATCAATCGAATAGCTTTGTCGTTTAATACAACCGGAAGGCCGCCTTTCATCTGTTCCTTATCCTTACCGTGCGTTAAAACAAAGCAATGATCACCATAAGTACGGTGTTCAATAAACCTTTCCAATATATCAACTTCAACAATATCATTAGAGTACATTAAATTGATAATCTTTTGAATACCTTTGTTAATGATAAGCGCAAAATCACCGGAATGATTATCATTGCAGATACACCGAAGAATAATTTTATTTGCAACATTTGCTTCAACTAAACTCCTAATTAAATTCACATAAGCATCAACGCAAACTTCAAAAACTTCAGCGTTGGTCATATTTTGTGGTAAATTGTGACCACCTCGCGTTGTATAACCATTCCAACCATCAGCCAAATCACCTAAATCATCAAGTAACAATAAATCGAATGTTCCGAAAGTTGAATATTCTTTTAAAATAGAATTATAAACCTTTTGAATTGACTTATTATAAATTTTTGAATTGTATTCATATTGGAATAAAGAATTGTTTCCTGGATTTGGATTCATTCCTACGTGAGAATCTGTTATTGTTACTTTTAAAGCCTTATTTGATTTGCTTGATGGTTGTGTTCGCTTTATCGGTGTAAAGTCTTTTAAATGCTTTTCAATTATTGAGTCGAATACATCACCAATTTTAACGGTTTGGTCTTGTTTTTCTTCTTGAACATTCAAAGAAAAGTGTTCTGATTTATGCCAATAGTGTCTTATCTTTTCCGGTGAAATTCCCTTTTCAATACATTCACCAATTAAAGCCGGGTCGAAACCCCTATAAATATAAAGTTGTTTTAATTGTTCAGAAGTGATTGTATATTTTGCGTTCTTTTGATCTCTTTTTTCGCTGATTTCTAAACCTAAATTTTCGGCTTCTGAATCTGTTAATCTTAGTCGTTTTTTCACTTTGTTTTTAGATTAGTTAAAATAAAAGTTGAGTACACAACCCTATTATTGAGCCAAATATAATTAAAAGTTTTCGGTTTTTCTTCATTTTAGAAATCCTGGAATCTTTTTGAATCAAATCTTTACCTTGTTTTTTAATCACAATTTCGTGCGAATTAATAATTGTTGAATCAATTTTTATTATCGAATCCAGATTACAAATAATTGAATCTTTTATTGGCAATTGCTGAAGGTCGGTTATAATTTGCCGCGCTTCTTCATACGTAAAACATTTCAAACTATCTGTTAAAATAGCTTGTGAATGAACTGTCAATTTGGTGGTTAGTAGCATTATGAAAAAAAGCAGAATCAGCAATAATTTTGTCTTTAAACCTTTCAATTTCATATTTTAAAGTTTTTTTATCATTTTTCAAAGATTGGATTTCAAGCAAATAATTAACCTCTTGTTGAGTGTAACCCTCAACCCTTACTGAAGTGCCTTTAAATAGGCTTAAAATAAGCGAGAGAGCAATAACACCCAAAACAACCAAAGCAATTAAATCAAGTTTCTTCATTTCTTTGGACCTAATCCAATTAATGAATCTTTTGATCGTAATAATAATAAAGCTAAAGCACCAACCGCACCGGCTTCAGTTTCTGTATGTTCTTT
>JADWMI010000282.1:2565-3742 GCA_015767395.1 Bacteroidota bacterium
TCCAATATTCAACAATTGCCGCGTGACCATAAGCCGTTGCAACACCGTTTTTATATTTTTGCCAAATAGCAATTGAGCCAACTTTTGGTTCTTTTGAAGTCCAACCTATTTCACGAAAATGTCGATAAGTACGAACAGCACCACCGGAAAATTCAGCCTTTGCAATTTCAAAACTTTCTGCAAAATCATCATAAGACAATTGCCAACACAACCAACAAAAATAAACACACCAAGCGTGACCGTTTTTAAAAGTTGTAAAATGTCGCATTAAAGCATCAAAATCTTTATCGTAGAATCCTTGATTTCCTGGAATTTCCTTTTGACCTAAAAATTCTTTTGCGTAACTAAGTGAACAACCCCCGATTGTTTCCATTTATTTAACATTTCGTTTAACGCGATTTTTTCTTCTTTCTTCAAACTTCATTTCATCAGCGGCCTTATTTGATTTACCGAAATATTCGGTATCAATGGATGTTGGAATAACAGAAATATTTTTTAAATTATCTGTATTATCTGAATTATAATCTGAAATCAAAATTTCATTTGCAAGTAAAATTGAATCAATTTCATCGCGTAAACAATGCGGCCAAAAATACGGTTCAAGTGTAAATTCGTGAACAATCGAATCTTGAATTTGCGTTGTATTTCGGTTGCGATCTAAATAGTTATCTTGTTCAATTCTTCTTTGTTTATTGCCAAAGAATCCAGGAATCCGGATTTGTTCTTTCCAATTTGTATTTGTATAATCTAAACCTTCACCAATAATATAACCATTTTGTATTGTTTCAATTCTTACCGTTTCATTTGCACGTTCATCGGTGTATTGCGATAGTTCAAAGAAACAAGAACATTCTTCAATTGGTTCAAAGGCAGCCGGGAAAAAATTTGAAAGTGTTCTTTTTTGGATTTTATAACCGCCCGAACCAAATGATTGAAGAACTTTTTTCCAATCTAATTTGTAACCTACATAATCATTTTGAAAAAACGTATATCCGCTGCCAAAGTAGTTAATCGGGTAGTATGTGCCATAAGTTGAGTCAAATAAATTTGCTAAAAAATTACAATTTTCATCTAATAATTTAAACGAAACGCTTGTTCCTGGCCTTTGATAAGCCAAAAATGAAGTGAAATCATTGTTTTGTAAACTATCAGAATTTAAGTCACCGAACACCGGAAG
>JADWMI010000283.1 GCA_015767395.1 Bacteroidota bacterium
ATCATTTGCATATAGCTATTATAGCGCGAATAGGCAATTTCACCATTTTCAACAGCTTCTTTTATGGCGCATTTAGGTTCGTTAATATGCAAACAATTGCTGAATTTACATTTTGATTTCAATTTGAAAAACTCAGGAAAATAATCAGTAATATCTTCAGGGTTAAAATCAACCACTCCAAACCCTTTAATTCCAGGAGTATCTATAATAAAGCCACCAAAACTCAATTCAAACATTTCAGCAAAAGTAGTGGTATGCATTCCTTGTTTGTGCTGCTTCGAAATCTCTTTGGTTTTTAAATTTAGTGAAGGTTCAATTGCATTGATTAATGTTGACTTTCCAACACCAGAATGCCCTGAAAACATCGTAGTTTTGTCTTTCATTAGGGTTTTTACCTCGTCTACACCAATATTTTTAGTTGCAGATATTGCTATGCATTTATAACCAATTTCGGAATAAGTAGCTTCTAACATCGCTAGTTTTCCCAACTCATCATCACTATAAATATCTAATTTATTAAAAAGTAACACGGACTTAATTGAATAAGCTTCAGCTGTTGCCAAAAACCGATCGATAAACCCTGTAAATGTTGGTGGATTGTCTATTGTTACCAATAAAAAAGCGATATCAATATTTGAAGCTATAATATGGGTTTGTTTTGAAAGGTTTACAGATTTTCGAATGATGTAATTTTTGCGTTCAAAAATTTTATTGATTACACCCGTTTCTTTCCCATCTTCAAATTCGAAATTAACCTGATCTCCAACGGAAACCGGATTGGTACTTTTTATACCCTGCATTCTGAATTTTCCTTTTAAACGACAATCTAAACGCTTCCCATTATCGTAATAAACGGAATACCAGCTCCCTGTAGACTTTGTAACAATTCCTTTCAATATTTATTTCTTTTGAACCAATTCTCACAAATATAACAAGTTCCAGTTTACAACAAGTTAAAACCTGTAAACATTTAACAAATTATTCAAAAGTATGAGATTCACTTGAAACTTGTGTCAACCTAAAATAGCCAAAAGCACTGTTATCAGGATTGGCTGCATTGATACAATTCCCTTTTATTTGTGCTGGAATGGTACTAAAAGGACCTCCATCGCTAGATTGCTCTATCAACAATCGTATAAAATTATAATACTGTTTAGAAACACCATACAAATCAATTTTCACTTCATCTCCTACTACAAAATCTTCATTTTCATAAAAAAATGGAATCTGGTTCCCATCAGTAAATTCATCAGAAAAATCGAATAAAACAGGCAAAAAATCACTTTCTGATCTATATTTAATCAAATAAAAATTTTCAATTTCAGCAGGATCCGTAAATAAAATATTTACTTCTAAATAATCTTTATTAAAACCCTGATCTCTAGATTGGGTAACCTCATCAATAGGAACCACTGGTGTTAACGTTTCATTTGCAACATAGGTCTCGTTATCGTAAACCATTTCTAAAGTATATGATTGATTTACAATTGGGATGAAATTAGTTGTTTTATAATCACCATTATTTTGATCTTCAAACTCAAAAATACTTCCGTTTGTATCGTTTACAACCTTCACTGTCGCCCCAGTAACAGCACTCATTTGATCACTATCAAAATACGGTGTAGACAAACTTAGCTTAATGGTTTGCTCATTTCCTGCTGTTCCTAATTCCCAATCTATTGATGCCTCAACAACCAATTTAGGTGCAGCAATTGGCACGTCAACATCAATTACATCAGTACAAGCGGCTAAAATAAGAGCAACCAATAAAAAATTATATTTAAAATATTTATGCATTTTCTTAAAATTTAAAATTATAGCTAGCAGAAGGTACTATCCCAAAAATAGCTGTTCTTGTCGCTTCATTAACCCCTGATTCTACATTCTGTCCAAATGAAACAGAAGCAGCATTTTTACGATTGTACACATTATAAATTCCAAAAACCCATTCTCCCTTCCATCTATTTTTAGGTTTTTTATTAGGCACATAAGTAGCTGAAATATCTACTCTATGATAGGCCGGTAATCTATCAGAATTTCTATCAGTATAACTAGCAACCGACAAACCTTCATATTTATATTGCCCGTTTGGATATGTTACCGGTCTTCCGGTTTGGAATACAAAATTGGTTCCAAAAGTCCATTTTTCTGATAAGTTATATGCAGCCGTAATAGATATATCGTGTGTTCTGTCATAAGGTGTTTTGTACCAGTCCCCGTAATTTATCCCAAGTCCACCTGCATTTCCTCCTAAGGTTCTTTGCTCTGCTTTTGACAAAGTATAAGCAACCCAACCCGTAAACTTACCTGCCGTTTTGCGCAACAGCAATTCCAAGCCAAAGGCCTGTGATTCACCATTTAAAATTTCACCTTCAATATAATTATTCCCAATTAAGTTAGCGCCATCTATATAATCTATTCTATTGTTTATTGTTTTATAATAAACCTCCGCTTCCAACGAAAATGTTTTGTCTTTAAAGTTCTTAAAATAACCAAAGGCATATTGATTGGATAATTGAGGTTTTATATATTTTCCGCTTGGCGTCCAAACATCTAAAGGTGTTACATTTGTGGTATTAGATAATAAATGAATGTATTGGGCTGTTCGTGAAAAACCAGCTTTCAACGATGAAAATTCATTTAATTGATATGCCAATCCAAGGCGTGGTTCCAAATTATTAAACGTTGCTATTTTTTCACTTTTCTCATAGTAATCTTCACTAACTAAATCCCCTGTTTCATAAATACCCAACACACTATTATATACAACCGGTAGATTGTTTTCGTATAACCCAACATTTTGCCCTCCCAAACGATTAAATAAACTAAACCTAAGTCCGTATTCAACCATTAAATTGTCTGTCAATTTTTGCTCTGCACTTACATAAACTCCTGCTTCCAAAGCTCTTTTTTGCTCTAATTCTAAATAATTTACGGATGAAGTTCCTTCCGTTGGAATTATTTCTCCTGGATTAAAATCATAGGCTATCAAATTGCCCCCAAATTCAACTTTTATGGATTCGTTTGCATAATATTTAAAATCGTATTTAAGGTTGTAATTTTTTATTGCAGCAATCCAATTAAATTGAAAAATATCAATTCCTAGATCATAATCATATTTGCTATAAATTAAAGATAAGTTTGAAAATAGTTTTTTGTTGAAGATATGATTCCATCTTAAATTTCCTGATAAATTCCCATAAGAATTGGTAAAACTATCAGAAAAACTCATATCATCTCTACCAAAATACCCAGAAAGATATAATCTGTTATTGTCATTTAAACTGTAGTTACCTTTTAAATTAAGATCATAAAAGTTGACGCCATAATCTTGGTCTGTTAGTTCTAGAAACAAGTGCGCATAAGATGCCCTACCTGCAATAATAAAGGAGCCTTTTTCTTTAAAAAGTGGTGCTTCAATAGCCAATCGGCTAGAGATAAGCCCAACACCACCGGTTAATTTAAAACCCTTACTATTCCCGTCTTTTTGTCGAACATCTAAAACCGAAGAAACTCTACCTCCAAATTTTGCAGGAACACCACCTTTATACAATTTAATATCTTTAATAGCATCAGCATTAAATACCGAAAAAAAGCCAAAAACATGAGATGTATTGTAAATAATGGCTTCGTCTAACAATACTAAATTTTGATCAACAGCTCCACCTCTAACATTAAATCCGCTAGAACCATCTCCATTATTTGTTACACCAGGCAACATTAAAATGGTTTTTAAAATAT